>JBEATO010000071.1:0-8822 GCA_041161945.1 Actinomycetota bacterium | reverse complement strand
GGCTTTACTCCTAAAAATCTGCGCACCTATTTACGTGAATTAGAAGATCGTGTGCAGCAAAACAATCCACCGACAATGCCCGTAACAACTCTTGCCACATTGCATGCGGCCAAGGGACTGGAATGGGAGCGTGTGTTTTTAATGGGAGTGAGTGAAGGTCTACTTCCACTTGAAAATAACTCCACAACTGGGGATCAAGCATCTATTGATGAAGAGCGCCGCTTGTTTTATGTTGGAATCACGCGGGCAAAAGTGGATCTGCATATGAGCTATTCCAAGAAGGCTTCACGCTTCTTGGCAGAGGCTGGCCTTACTACCCCTTAATTACCCGCTGGTAGGCGTGAAATTAATTAACTTGCACGAGGCTAGACCCATGCTTTACCCTTGCCTTTCATCGTTTTCATGGCGGAAACGAAGTGAATAGAGGGGAAGCGAATATGTCTAACAGCTCATTCGTTCCAGCAAACGCAACGCGTTCTGCTGTCATTGCCTCTGCTCATACAACCAATAAGCCTGCTTCTTGGCATACAACAAAGCCTGCATTTTACGCAGCGTTTTATGCCGGATACGAGGCCACTGGTGGTTCTACTCGATAACATCGAATAAGAACAAGAAGCCAAAGGCCTCGAATCCACAAGGATTCGGGCCTTTTTTATTTCCCCAACAAAAGAAACCACAGCAAGACCTAACAGGAAGAAGAGGTGAGAACTATGAGCGTTCTCTTCAGTGAACTACTAGTACCAGGCTGGGCAGATGAAAAGATTGGTTTAGATGCAGTAACGGGCACCTATTCCGATGGTTCATCATTTAATTTGCCATGCCATACAGCAGATCCAGAACTCTTCTTCTCTGAAGCAGAAATTGCTATTGCAGAAGCCAAGTCCCTCTGCGGTGGGTGTCCCGTGCGCGCACAATGTCTTGAAGGTGCGTTAT
The DNA here is from genome assembly GCA_041161945.1 of Actinomycetota bacterium. GTDB lineage: Bacteria > Actinomycetota > Actinomycetes > Nanopelagicales > Nanopelagicaceae > Planktophila. The sequence continues at coordinate 7,889 of JBEATO010000071.1, read as the reverse complement.
CGCGACAAGAGCCTGCAGGAGTGTGGGGCGGCGAACTATTTGAAGATGGACAAGTGATTGCAAAGAAGCGCAAAGCTGGGCGTCCGTCACTGAGTGAAGTTGCTGCCCGTGAGGAAGAAGCGGCTTAACTTGCAAACAAATTCAAATTTGTTAGTGATGGCCACAAAGCAAAGAGAATTGAGATCGGCAGGATAAGGAATACAACTGGAATCATCATGGAGATTTCAGCCTTACCTGCCGCACTCAGAACTCGATTTCGTTGATTACCTCTAGCTTCAACTGCATGGCGCGATAAGACTTCAATAAGTGGTGCCCCGCGCAAGGTTGCAGTAATTACTGCATCAACGAACCGTCGAATCATTACGGACTTCACTCTTCGTCCCATCGAATCAAGGGCCACGTGGAGCGGTTGACCAATACGAATCTCCTCAATAACAACTGCAAATTCTCGAGATAATTCACCTTGCGCCGAGTCAGCGATTCTTAACATCGCCTGCATTGGTGTTTCACCGGCTGCTATCGCCAAGGTCATCATTTCAATTATTGCTGGAAATTGGGCCTCAATTGCTTCACGATGCTTCTTAATTTGAGAAGTTAGCTCACGATCAATGATTACGAGGATGATAACCGCAGTGATTACAGAAAAGATGAAAGTAAATACAAGAGATTTACCTGTCATCAGTAGCAGGACCATCGCTAGAACGGCCCCTGATGCGCAGTATCCAAACTGGCGAATACGAAAGTTCTGATAGTCCCGCTCGCTTGGCTTTCCGAGTTCTTCTAATCGAGCATGAATATCGGTCCGATCCCTACTGTTAACTGCTGCTTTACGGCCTCTTGATTCCAATTCGGTGAGTGGATCAATATCGTTAAAGGCAATTAGTAGTGCACCAGGAATAGCAAAGAGCATGGACACAAGAATTACTTGAATCATCATCGCATTACTCGTTGTTGGCTCATATGTCTGGCACTGGATTGCTGCGTAAACACTCGTGGGGTTTGTGGAAGTCGGCCAAGGCGATTCATCCATAGATATGCAACTGCAGTCATAAATAGCCCCGCAATTAATATCATTCCCCCGGTTGGAGTTGAAAAAGCAATGGCGGTACTGGGTTGAGTTGAAAGTAATAACAACAAGATCCATGGAGCAACTGCTGACATATGTGCAGAGTTTTTGATCCATCCATGCTTAACTTCAATTTCACGACGTAGAGCTAAATCTTGGCGAAGGAAATCTCCTAGAGTTCTAAGAATAGACATGAGCTCACTTCCGCCAAGTGCCTTAGAAATCAGTAGGGCTTCAAAGATTTGATCACTGCCATGGTGGTGAAAGAGTGATTTTAATTCCTGTAAAGCCAGTTCTAAATCTGCATGATGAAATAGAGAGTCTCTAAACTCTGCAAAGGCTGGGCGCAGAATCTCAGGTCCTCGAGTGGCTAGACCTACTAGAGATTCTGAAAGTGATAAGCCAGATTGAATTCCTGACATGAGATGGTCAATGACTTCTGGCCAGGCAGCGATTAGATGGGATTCACTATGTGCACTTCTATTTTTGAGTGCAATAAAAACCGCTCCTGCTACTAGAGCGCCAAAAGCTATTGCAATCGTGAATGAAGAAGTTACGAGAAGAACTAGGCCAGTAGTCGCACTGGCTGAAGCAAATACACGGAGGCTGTTTTTCATGGTCTAAACCAAGTTGCTAATGGAAGATCGATTGCTGCAAATTTTTCTGGATGAGGCAAACTGCCAATACCTCTCTCATAGTCCGTCCCATTCCACTGCCACAAAGTTTCAATCTCTGCCCGATCATTTTCATAGCGACCAGTGAGAGAAGCGAGTTCTTTAACCCTTCTCACTCCTTGACTATCTAGTGATACATGAACAATCAGATCAATGGCAGATGCAACTGTTGGGGCAATGAACTTATGAGAGATGTTTTCACCGGCTAACAGGGGAAGTGTTTGAAGTTTGATGACAGCATCCCGAGGGGAATTTGCATGCAAGGTACCCATGCCAGGTAGGCCTGAATTCAAGGCAATAAGTAGATCTAAAGCTTCTGCTTCACGGACTTCGCCAACAATTATTCGAGAGGGCCTCATACGCAGGGACTCTTTAATCAAACGACGGAGCGGAATTTCACCTTCTCCTTGCAGGTTTGCACTTCGTGTCTGCATTTGCACAACATCAGGCAACTGTGGTGAAAGTTCAAAAACCTCCTCAATTGTTACTAACCGCTCACTGCGTGGAATAGCACCAGCTAAAGCATTAAGTAATGTGGTTTTGCCAGCTTGTGTGCCGCCACTAACAAGAATGTTTAATCCAGCACGCACTGAATTAATCAGCGTTGTTCCAATTAAAGGACTCATTACCCCCAGATTAATAAGGTCTTCGATACTCATGTTTCTCATAAGGTGCTTGCGAATGTTTACCGCCCAATGTTGTGCAGTAATTTCTGGGATTGCCACATGCAAACGGCTGCCATCGGGCAAGCGAGCATCCACAAAAGGGTGTGAGAGATCAAGGCGACGCCCGCCCCACATCAATGCTCGCTCCACGATATTCCGTACTTCATCAGCAGTTAGCAGCAAGTTTGTGAGTTCACTCTTACCAGCACGCGCAATGAAAATACGCTCTGGAGAATTGATCCACACTTCTTCAATAGTTGGGTCGCTCATATAGGGAGCAATTGCTCCAAAAGTAATATTTAGGTCTAGGTCCATGCATGGGAATGTATGAGGGCTACTGACATTCTCAATGAGGTATTGATTAGTTAGTGGATAAGTTCATAGCGTCTAGACGGTTGAGAATAGTAAGAGCTTTTTCTCCCGGGGAGAATTCAACTGTTGAACATGAAATCTGCAAGGAGTTTTCCACAGTCAATTTATGCGAGAGTAAAAGTCTGCTAAGGAGTGACTCCACATTGCTTTTCCTGGCGCGCACCAAGATTACGCATTCATTAACGCCCACTCTGGCAACGCAGTCTTGCTTTCGAGTGAGATCTTTCAGGGCTTCTGAAAAGTACAAAATATCTGCCGCACCTATTTTGTCCTCTATTGATTCACCCTTGCAATTGGATCGATTGAAGATTATTCGTATCAAGGAAAACATTTCACCCGTTCGATCACTCAGGGCAATCTCTTGTTTAAGTTGTTCGTAGAAGTACGTGGGTGCTGCAAGATGCGTTTGAGAATCATGTATCCCATCGTGTGAGAAAAGAGTGTTTTCGTGGCCACGATAAGTTAATCTCTCTTCCATGAAACAAGATCCTGCCAAAGCCGCTAAGGCCCGCGCACTAGTGGCATCCCTACTGATTTTCGAATCAGTCGTGATTGCATCACTAGGTGTATGGCTCATTATTTTGACCGTAACTGCCGATAGCGTAGAAATCCGCCCACTTCTAGGAGAACTGATTTTTATTGTTCTTGGATCTAGTGGATTATTTGTGGCAGCAGTTGGATATCGCAGGGGAAAATACTTCGGCCGCGCGCCGGCTTTTCTTGCAAATTTGATTGCAATTGGTGTTTCTAAATATCAATTCGACGCCGGCCTCTACATAGTCGCAATTCCGCTCTTTATTCTGGCCGTTGTAACGGTGGTTTCAGTCTTACGGGCTATTCCCGATAGACTCCCGACTTCTTAAGGACACTCACCTAAGGCGGGAGGGCATATGAGCGAGAACGATAAAGTCGCGATGCTCGGCCTGACTTATGACGATGTCCTTCTCTTGCCAGATGCGTCAGAAGTTGTGCCATCTGAAGTTGATACATCCACACGTTTAACTAGAAACATCACTATCGCTGTCCCATTGGTTTCTTCAGCAATGGACACCGTTACTGAATCTGCAATGGCAATTGCAATGGCAAAGGCTGGCGGAATTGGAATTATTCACCGTAACCTTCCGATCGACGAGCAAGTAACACATGTGAAATTAGTAAAAAATGTTGGACTTGCAGGAGCTGCAGTTGGTGTTGGTGACGATGGTTTTGCCCGCGCTAAGGCACTTATTGAAGCTGGCGTTGATGTTGTAGTTGTTGACACTGCACATGGTCATCATCGCGCTGTATTAGATGCAATCTCACGTATTAAAAAGTTTTCTCCAACAACTGAAGTTATCGGTGGCAATGTTGCAACTCGCGCAGGTGCACAAGCCCTCATTAATGCAGGTGCTGATGCAGTGAAAGTTGGAGTTGGTCCTGGCTCAATTTGCACGACTCGAGTAGTTGCAGGTGTGGGAGTTCCGCAAATTACAGCGATTATGGAAGCATCAAAGGCTTGTAATAAAGCCGGCATTCCATTAATTGCCGATGGCGGACTTCAGTATTCAGGTGACATTGTTAAGGCATTGGTTGCTGGTGCAAATGCAGTAATGCTCGGATCCTTACTTGCTGGATGTGAAGAAGCACCAGGTGAGCTTGTTGAAATTAATGGCATTAAATACAAGACATATCGCGGTATGGGATCTTTAGGTGCGATGCAATCACGCGGTGAAAAGAAGTCATACTCTAAAGATCGATATATGCAGGACGATGTTTTATCTGAAGACAAGCTTGTTCCAGAAGGCATTGAAGGCAAAGTTGTTTTCCGTGGAACTGTTGCTGAAGTAGTACATCAACTCGTGGGAGGACTTCGCTCTGGAATGGGTTATGCAGGAGCTCCAGATATTGAAACTTTGCGTCGCGACGGTCACCTCATTCAAATTACTGCTGCTGGTCTGCAGGAAAGTCATCCGCACGATGTTGCACACATTGCTGATGCGCCTAATTATCAAGGAAAGGGCCGCTCATGAAAGAGATTGAATTAGCACCAGGAAAGCGTGCGAGAAGTGCGTATTCATTTGATGACATAGCTATTGTGCCAAGTCGTCGTACACGCGATCCTGAAAATGTATCAACTAACTGGCAAATTGATGCATATAAGTTTGGTTTACCAATGATGGCAGCACCAATGGACTCAGTAGTTTCTCCAGAGACTGCAATTGAAATCGGACGACTTGGTGGACTCGGTGTTCTCAATCTAGAAGGTCTATGGACTCGCTATGAAGATCCACGCATTCCACTTGGTGAAATCGCTTCAATGCCAGATAAGAATGCAACTAAGCGTATGCAAGAGATTTACAACGAGCCAATTAAGCCAGCGTTAATCAAGGCTCGCATCCAACAAATCCGTGATGCAGGTGTGACCGTTGCTGCATCACTTTCACCTGCTCGCACAGCTGAACTACATAAAGCTGTAATCGATGCTGGCGTAGATATTTTCGTTATTCGTGGAACAACTGTCAGTGCTGAGCATGTGGCACCAGAGGATGAAGCCCTTAACTTAAAGAAGTTTATTTATGAACTAGATGTCCCAGTAATTGTTGGTGGAGTTGCCACGGCAACTGCTGCGCTGCACTTAATGCGCGCGGGAGCTGCAGGAGTACTTGTTGGCTTTGGTGGCGGTGCTGCACACACAACACGTAAAGTTTTAGGTATTGAAGTACCTATGGCATCAGCTGTTGCTGAAGTTGCATCTGCACGACGTGAATATCTTGATGAATCAGGTGGACGTTATGTTCATGTGATTGCAGACGGAGCAGTTGGTCGCAGCGGTGATATTGCTAAGGCAATTGCATGCGGTGCAGATGCAGTCATGATGGGTTCTCCACTTGCTAAAGCATCTGAAGCACCAGGACTTGGATGGCACTGGGGTTCTGAGGCGCATCACCAAGTTCTCCCACGTGGAGAGCGCGTCAACGTTGGAACTGTTGGAACGTTAGAAGAGATCTTGCTTGGACCTTCACACACCTCTGATGGATCAATGAATTTGTTTGGTGCTCTTCGCCGTGCAATGGCTACATGTGGGTATTCAGATGTGAAGGAGTTCCAGCGCGTAGAGGTACTTATTCACCGTGCCTAATGATCGCGGCGTACTTGTAGTCGATTTCGGGGCGCAGTATGCCCAGTTGATTGCACGTCGTGTTCGTGAAGCTCACGTTTATAGTGAAATTGTTCCTTCAACAATTACTGCAGCGCAAGTTCGTGAAAAGAATCCTTCTGCAATTATTTTATCTGGCGGACCTTCAAGTGTTTATGCCGAAAATGCGCCGCAATTCGATGCTGCGATTCTTAAATTAGGAATCCCAGTTTTTGGAATTTGTTATGGATTTCAAGTAATGGCTGCTGCCCTTGGCGGAGTTGTCAGCCAGACTGGAAAATCAGAGTTCGGTCGCACGGACGTTAGCGCCCAAACTGCATCAAAGATTTTTAATGGTCTTCCAGCCCAGCAAAAAGTATGGATGTCACATGGTGATGCTGTAACAACCGCACCTGCAGGATTTAGCATCTGTGCCGTTACTGCTGACACACCCATCGCAGCGTTTGAAGATGCATCAGGTCAAATGGCTGGAGTTCAATTTCACCCAGAGGTTTTGCATAGTGAACATGGCCAAGTGATATTGCGTAATTGGTTGGTCAATACAGCAAAGTGCGATGCAACATGGACAACTGGAAACATTGCACAGGCTGAAGTAGCCAAAGCCAAGCAAGTTATTGGCGATAAAAGAGTCATTTGTGGTTTATCTGGTGGAGTTGATTCAGCAGTGGCCGCAGCCATTATTCAGAAAGCAGTCGGTAAGCAGCTAACCTGTGTGTTTGTTGATCATGGGTTATTGCGCAAAGGTGAGGCTGAACAAGTAGAGCGAGATTTTGTTGCTTCAACTGGCGTTCAGTTAGTAGTTGTTGATGCAAAGAAGCAGTTTTTGGATGCCCTCAAAGGTGTTTCTGATCCAGAAGAGAAGCGAAAGATTATCGGCCGTGAATTTATTCGATCTTTTGAAGCAGCAGCTCGCGATATCGCAGCCGGTGGAGATGTTGAATTCTTAGTACAGGGCACCTTGTATCCAGACGTAGTTGAATCAGGCGGTGGCAGCGGAACTGCCAACATTAAATCTCACCACAATGTTGGCGGATTGCCAGATGATTTGAAATTTACTTTAGTTGAACCGCTTCGAACTTTGTTTAAAGATGAAGTACGACAGGTGGGGCTGGAGTTAGGTCTACCTGAAGAGATTGTTTGGCGCCAACCATTCCCTGGCCCAGGCCTTGGAATTCGAATAGTTGGAGAAGTGACACAAGAGCGTCTTGATTTATTGCGCGAAGCAGATGCAATTGCCCGCTTTGAGTTAAAAGCTGCTGGACTTGATCGCGATATTTGGCAGTGCCCAGTTGTTCTATTGGCCGAAGTACGAAGCGTTGGCGTACAGGGGGATGGACGCACATATGGTCATCCAATAGTTTTGCGCCCAGTATCTAGCGAAGATGCAATGACTGCTGATTGGTCTCGCGTACCATATGAAGTTCTTGAGAAGATTTCGACTCGTATAACCAACGAAGTGCGTGAAGTTAATAGAGTCGTGTTGGATGTGACAAGTAAACCGCCAGGAACGATTGAATGGGAATAAACGTGAAGAAGATATCTTTAGTATTAGCAGTGGTATTAGTGTCAGCTTTCTCAATTGCACCGATACAAGCAGCAGAGAAGCCAACAACTGTTCCTGGGTGCAAAACCCCCACAGCTAAAGCGCATGCTCCAGCAACTGTTAAAGAACCTATGGCGGTAGCAAAGTCGCTCCCTAAGACAATGACTATTGATACTAACTGCGGTGCGATAGTGATTTCATTGCTCACTACTAAAGCGCCTTTAACGATTACTAAGTTGTCTGCATTAGCAAAGGCTAAATACTTTGATTTATCCTTTTGCCACAGACTCACAACTGATGGTTTATTTGTCTTGCAATGCGGAGATCCAACGGCTTCTGGTTCAGGAAATCCAACTGGGTGGAAGGGATACAAAGATGAAAATCTTCCAGCCAACAAAGCAAACAACTATCCAGTAGGCACAGTTGCCATGGC
>JBEATO010000055.1:0-3526 GCA_041161945.1 Actinomycetota bacterium | reverse complement strand
AGCATGCGATCATCCCAGCGAAGAGGTGAGTTGCAGTTAATCAATGAAATTAACGCTGGGGTATCTTCGATTGATTTGCGACCGCCAAAGATAATTTCAGACATTGCAATAACATCTTTTGCATTCTCAGCAGTTACAACGTTACCCATAAAGAACTTATCGGTCAGAGTTGCTGCCGCGTATGCCATATCTAAGTGGCGTGAATCTAGTGATAAATCATTAGGCTCACACACAACACCGCCGACGCTATCTAGGGCGTCATAGCTTTGAGCTAACTTACAAAAATTCTCATAATCCTTAAAGGTCGCATCGCGGCGAACATCGCCTTCGCGAACAAATGGTGGGCCATACACACCACCGAAGACCATTGAGTCTCCACCGATTTGAACATTGTTCTTTGGATTACGTGCCTGCAAGTTGAACTGGCTTGGAGCCTTAGCAACTTGCTTCAAGATCCATTCAGGATCGAACTTAACGTTATCGCCTTCTACAGTCTGACCGTTTTCGCGCAATAGATCGATTGCCCAAGGACTCATGAACTCGATACCGATTTCGGAAACGATGCGCTTCCAACCAAGGGTCAGCGTTGCCATCGATTCTTCGCTCAGGATTTCATAGCGGGGCATCTTGTTTATAAAGCTCACGGTTAATTCCTTACCTGTAGTAGTAGTTCGATATTAATAGCACCGTGGCGCTATTGACCTCGAACACGCACGAGAATACTCTTAAGTTATGGAACTATGGTTCCATATAGTGGAACCTTCTAAGGAGGTGTGAGATGGCCGAACTTCATAGCGGCACGCAAGCAATTGATCGCGCATCTTCACTTTTAATTCATGTTTTGGAATCAGAAACTCCACCACTACTTACTGAACTTGCTCGCATTTATGGTTTACCAAAGAGCACAACATCTCGAATCTTGAGCGCACTTGAGCGCCAAGGATTATTGCTTCGCGATCGCAACGGTGCCTATATCGCAGGTTCTGTTCTGACACAGTTTGCGCGTGGACAAAACCACGACTCCATCCTTGTCACGCGCATGCACTCAATTTTAGAAGTACTAGCCAATAGAACTGGCGAAACTGCAAACTTGGCAGTTCCAGGTAATGGTGACCTTAAGTTAATCGACCAAGTAGATGGTCAATACCTCTTATCTGCAACCAACTGGGTTGGAAAGTCAGTCCCCTATCACGCATCAGCACTTGGAAAAGTTCTACTTGCATATGCAACGGTGACTATTCCAGCTGGGCGTCTGGAAAAGCGCACAGCAAAGACCATTACTTCTCGCACAAAGCTTCTTGAGGAGCTAGAGACAGTTCGTAAAAAAGGTTACGCCCTCATCATTGATGAGTTAGAAGAAGGTTTAGTAGCAGTAGCAGCACCTATCCGCGAGCACGATGGCCGCGTTGTTGGTGCAATTTCAGTTTCTGGTCCATCAACGCGATTGACTCAGAAAGATCTCATCAAGATCGGTGACATGATCATTGATGAAATCGCAACACTTCAAGCAAACCACGATGGAAAGATAGGTGCGGCATGACACATGACGAGATTATCAAAGCACTCTTTGACGAAACCCTTGTCGGAAATGCTCCAGCAGTTCTCGAACTGACCAACCAAGGTATCACTGATGGAATGACGCCTGGCGCCATCCTCTTTGATGCGCTGATTCCAGCATTGGAGGAAGTTGGTGCACGTTTTGAGCGCGGAGATTTCTTCGTTCCAGAGATGCTTATTTCAGGTAAGGCAATGTCAGGAGCACTCAATGTTCTGCGCCCATTGCTAGCTGAGACTGGTGCTGAAACTGTTGGAACCTTCTTAATGGGCACAGTTAAAGGCGATGTGCACGATATCGGCAAGAACCTTGTAAATATCATGCTCGAAGGCGCTGGATTTGAAGTTATTGATCTAGGCGTTCAGGTACCACCTGAGAAGTTTGTAGCAGCAATTATTGAGCACAAGCCAGACATCGTTGGTATGTCAGCGTTCTTAACAACGACAATGCCAATGTTTAAGGTCAACATCCATGAAATTACTAAAGCTGGTCTGCGTGACCAAGTAATCATCATGGTTGGCGGCGCACCGGTTACTCAGGAATACGCCGATGTTGTTGGAGCTGATGGTTTTGCAGCAGATGCATCTACAGCGGTGCGTATTGCTAAGGATCTCATTGCAAAAAAACGCGCTTCGGTTTCTGCATAAGATTCTAATATGTTAAAAAAACTTCTACCTTTTGTTGAGCATGTCATCAAGAAACCCGTGTGGGATTGCCGCATGTGTGGACAGTGCGTGCTGCACTCAACAGGTATGACATGTCCTATGACATGTCCAAAGACTCTTCGTAACGGACCTTGTGGTGGCGTTCGCGAAAACGGTAATTGTGAAGTAATTCCAGATATGCCATGTGTGTGGCTTAAGGCATATGACCGAAAAGTCTTCTTGCCTTTGCCAACAGTATGGAAGGACCACTTCAACGAACTACGTCCTCCGGTAGATATGCGCCTCCAAGGATCTTCATCGTGGATTAACTTGGTTACAAAGCGCGATCAGCAAACACCTGCTGGTTGGTCAACAACAGATGGCGCGCACTAATGTCACAGATGCGTGAAAAGTTAGAAAACACTAACGAAGTTGTCTTCACTGCCGAATTTCCATCACTTGATGGTGGCGGAATGGCCAAAGTTGAAAAGAACGCTGCGCGTTTAGCACCATGGTTTGTTGGCGTAAATGCAACAGATAATCCTGCAGCACATGCCCACGCTTCCAATACCGCCTCTGCAATTGCTATGAAAATGCATGGAATTGAACCCATAATGCAGATTGTTTGCCGCGATAAGAACCGTCTAGCTATTCAAGCTGACATGATGGGCGCGGCCCTGCATGGCATTGACAACATTTCTCTTCTAACAGGTGATGATGTGACTGCAGGAGATGAGCCTGAGAGCCGTAGAGTCTTTGATATCGATAGCACCCAAGCAATCAATATCGCGCGAATTATCACTACAGGTAAATACCTTTCAGGGCGCAAGATCGAGCCTGCCCCAGATTTCTATATCAGCGCAGTTGAAAACCCAGCTGCTCCCCCATTTGATTATCGAATTGAGCGCGCACTTAAGAAGTATCGCGCTGGTGCAAAATATCTTCAACTGCAGATTTGTTATCACCCAGATCGCCTTGAAAAATTCTGTGCTGGAGTTGCCAAGATAGCCCCAGACTTAAAATTGATTCCAACAATTGTTCTCGTCAAAAGTTCAAAGCCAATGTCATTTATGAATGACAAGGTTCCTGGAATTGATATCCCACAGGACACAATCAACCGTGTCTCATCTGCCGCTGATCAAACTGAAGAGGCATACAAATTGACTGTGGAGCTAGCCAAGCATGCAATGACATTGCCTTCTGTGCGCGGTTTACACGTGACAGATTTTAGACACGATGATTCATTAGAGCGCTTTATGTACGACCTCGGACAGAAACCAAGAAACTAACTAGGAGCCCCTATGCACACGACCCTTACTTCCCCTGG
>JBEATO010000036.1:0-2565 GCA_041161945.1 Actinomycetota bacterium | reverse complement strand
TGGAGGCTTTGCTACTCAATTTGAGCAACGCGATCACATTGAAAAAATGATGAGTTTAGATAACGTCTTTGACATTGAAGAGCTTTCATCATGGTTTGATCGCGTTGAGAAGGAAGTTCCTCAACCTTCCTACCTATGCGAACTCAAAGTAGATGGCTTAGCAATTAACTTGACCTATGAAAAAGGTCAGCTAGTGCGAGGTCTCACTCGTGGCAATGGTGTTACAGGTGAAGATGTGACTTTGAACGTTAAGACAATAAAGAACCTGCCTCACACACTCACAGGCGATAAAACTCCAGATTTGATTGAAGTACGTGGAGAAGTGTTCTTTCCTATTGCAGCCTTCAATGAACTCAATGAATCACTAGAGGAATCTGGTAAAGCACTCTTTGCTAATCCACGCAATGGTGCAGCTGGATCTTTGCGCCAAAAGGATCCACGAGTAACTGCATCGCGACCTCTCTCGGTAGTCGTTCATGGTGTGGGAGCGAAAGAGGGTATTTCATTTGAGTCACAAAGTGATGCCTATGAAGTATTAGCCTCACTTGGCCTGCCAACAAGTGATCGCTTTAAGGTGTGCAAGAGCCGCGCTGAAGTTGAGAAATTTGTTAAGTATTACGAAGAACATCGCCATGATGTTGAGCATGAAATAGATGGCGTAGTTATCAAGGTCGATTCAATGAGTGAGCAGGCCCAGTTGGGCTTTACGTCCCGTGCGCCTAAGTGGGCTATTGCATTTAAGTATCCACCCGAGGAAGTAACTACCAAACTTCTAGATATCAAGGTCAGTATTGGTCGCACGGGTCGCGTAACACCATTTGCTTTTATGGAGCCAGTTAAAGTTGCGGGATCAACAGTTACTAATGCAACTCTTCATAACGCGGAAGAAATTGTTCGCAAAGGCGTGTTGATTGGCGATGTAGTTGTTATTCGCAAAGCTGGCGATGTTATTCCAGAAGTTCTAGGACCAGTCATCGAGCGACGCACGGGTAGTGAGCGCGCCTTTGTTATGCCATCAAATTGCCCAGAGTGTGGATCAAAGCTGCGTGCAATGTCTGAGGCTGATGTTGATATACGTTGCCCAAATACTCAAAGTTGTCCCGCACAGTTGCGTGAGCGCATTTACTACATTGGTTCACGTGCTGCTCTAGATATTGATGTTCTGGGTTATGAAGCTGCAGTGGCATTGCTTGAATCAAAGATAATTACCGATGAATCAGATCTCTTTGCATTAAATGAGGAGAAACTGGCAAAGAGTGAGTTCTTTACGAAAAAAGATGGAACAGCTGGTGCAAATGTCGCAAAACTTCTTGCCGCACTAGAGCAAGCAAAGAAGCAACCGCTCTGGAGAACTTTGGTCGCACTTTCTATCAGGCACGTTGGTCCAACTGCAGCCCAAGCATTAGCTACAAACTTTGCATCTATTGCCAAGATTTCAACTTCCTCTGCAGAAGAGTTAGCGGCAGTAGATGGTGTTGGATCAACAATTGCGCACTCAATAGTTGAGTGGTTTGCCGTTGATTGGCACCGCGAAATTATTCGAAAGTGGGATGCTGCTGGCGTTACTGTCGTTCAACAAGAAGTTGCTGCCTTGCCACAAACACTGGCTGGCTTAACTTTTGTTGTCACCGGTGGATTGGAATCTTTCACTCGCGATGGCATCTCCGAAACCATCACAGGCCATGGTGGCAAAGCTGCTAGCGCAGTGTCTAAGAAGACAGACTATGTATTAGTGGGCACTGACCCAGGATCAAAGTTAGCTAAAGCACAAGAACTCGGCGTGCCAGTCATCGATGAGGCTCGATTTAAGCAATTACTTAATGGGTTGGCATAGTAGGATTTCAACCATGATGAACTTAGCAAACGAGGCTGTGCGCGAACTTCCAATGCCCCCTTACGCTTTTGGCATTATTGGCTTTGCCGTTCTCTCACTTCTTCTGTATTTAACTCTTCGCCTAGACCGGGACTAATTTGTCCCGCGTTGGAATTTACGGCGGAACCTTTGACCCCATTCACCGCGGTCATCTGCACGTAATTACCCAACTATTTAAAAAAGATCTCATTGATCAATTACTTCTTATTCCAGCAGGCCAACCTTTGCTGCGAAGTTATGAGCCAACTGCCTCACCAGAGCAGCGCCGAAAGATGTGTGAGTTAGCAGTTTCAACTTTGCCAGAGGAAATCAAGAACAAAGTAAGTGTTAACCCCATTGAAATCCTGCGCCAAGGCCCCAGCTATGCGATCGATACCGTTGAAGCGGTGAGCCAAACACATCCAGATGATCAGATTTACTTGATTGTCGGTGCAGATGCTTTTTCAAAGATGAATCAGTGGCACAGGGCCCAAGAGTTAGAAAAAATGGTCTCAGTGATCTGCATCAATCGCCCAGGTTATCCAGCAACTGGAATTGATATTGAGGCCCTTGATACTGCGGCAACAACGATTCGCCAGGGATTGAGCGCTGATGTGCCGGAAATAGTGGCGGGATTTATAAGAGAGAATGGGCTCTATGACAATCAGTAGCAAAACCCGCGAGATAACCCAAGTAGCCGCCCATGCCATTAT
>JBEATO010000025.1:0-6638 GCA_041161945.1 Actinomycetota bacterium | reverse complement strand
TAAGCAGCGCGCTAGATACCTTGCTTGGATTGGCGCTTTAGTCCTTAGTTCGACGTCTTAGATAACGTTCAAACTCTTTTGCAATCGAATCCCCAGACACATCTGGAAGTTCAGCCGCATCTTTAGAATCCTCTAGCGCCTTCACATACTCGGCAACATCGCTATCTTCTTTTGCCATCTCTGTTACATCCTTTTCCCATTCATCAGCGGCCTCGGCAAGATCAGCAGGTGGAATAGTTACGTCTAAGAAGTCTTCAATAGCGTTAACAAGTGAGAGAGTGGCCTTGGGCGAAGGTGAGTTCGATGCGTAGTGGGGGATAGCGGCCCATAGGGAAACCGCATCTATTCCGCGGCGCATGCATCCATCACCAATGATTCCGATAATTCCAGTTGGTCCTTCATAACTAGATACTTCAACACCAAGACGTGTTGCTAAATCTGGATGGGCACTACTTCCGCTAACTGTGATAGGGCGTGAATGTGGAACATCGGCCAACATAGATCCTAAGGTGATGACTAAAGAAACTTCGAGATCATCAGCTAAATCTAGAAGTTCGCGTGTGAAACTTTTCCAACGCATTGATGGTTCTGTGCCTTTAACAATGACTAGATCACGATCAAATTCAGGCAAAGCAACACCGAAAATTTCAGTTGTTGGCCATGTGATGTTGCGTATTTGAGACTCATCAACATAGATATGTGGACGATTTACTTGAAAATCATAAAACTCTTCCGATTCAATATCGGCAATGAGCTCTGGGACAACATCATTAGGTTCATTTTGCCAAGCAGAAAGCAGATGCTCAACAGCACCAGTTGCAGCTTCGCCCGCATCGTTCCATCCAGAAAAGGCCATCACCATTATTGGATTACGAAGGGCTGGGATGTGATGTATCTCCATAGGACTAAACCTTAGGGTAATCTTGCAGAGTTCTGCTAGATAGAAATCATGAAGGAGATGGGTGAGAAGTTTTTTTGACGCAGTCTTCTTCGATATGGATGGCTTATTGGTTGATTCTGAACCTGAATGGCTCAAATCTGAGAGTGAAATTACCGCTGCATACGGTTATCAATGGACATCCCAGGATCAGGTAGCTTGCTTGGGTGGACCGCTATCTCGCGTTGGTCAATATATGCACGACAAGTGCAATCAGGCTGAGACACCAGATTTTTTCACGAACAAACTCGTAGAAGTCCAATCAGAGAAGATGCGCTCTCACACCCCATTTATGCCAGGAGCATATGAGTTAGTAAAAGATTTGCAGAAAAATGGCGTTAAGACAGGATTGGTTTCGGCCAGTCCACGAATCATCGTTGATGCCGTTTTGGACAATGTTGGAGCCGAACTCTTTCCTTTTTCAATTTCCAGTGATGATGTTGAGCGCACCAAACCACACCCAGATGCTTATCTAAAAGCGGCGCAGTTAACCAATAGTGCTATTGAAAACTGCCTTGTTTTTGAGGATTCATTAACTGGTGTTGGAGCTGCCACGAGCAGTGGAGCTTGGCTAGTAGCTGTGCCGCATTTGGTTCATGTAGATGAATCTGAACGTGTGCGCGTGATTAAATCCTTAGAACAGCTAAATTTCACCAAAGTGCAGGAGCTCTATAAGGACTTCTCAATCGTAATTTAGCTGTTGTGGGCAGGACAAATTGTTTTGAAATAGCACCAATCACACAATCGACTTGGTTTTGGTGGCCAGTAATCCTTTTCAATCGAGGCAAAGATATCGCTCGCAACGCGTTTTAGAACTTTCTCAGTTGCAGCTAAATCACTCAAGGTAGGGGTGCTCTTTACGACTTTCCCATCGCCCAAGTAAATGAGTTGCAGCAGTCGCGGCAGGACATTGTGTGTTTTGAAGTAAAGGAGTGCATACACGCGCAGTTGAAACAGGGCTTTTTCTTCCCATCCTGGTTTAGGCGCTTTTCCAGTCTTGTAGTCGACAATGCGCACCTCACCAGTCGGCGCAACATCTAAGCGATCAACATAACCATGAAGATAGATCTCTTCTGAAAAATCATTCTCTAGGTGTAGTTCACGATGCGTTGCTTCAAAACTCTGCGGATCTTCAAGAGTGAAGTAAGTGCGCAATAGAGATTCTGCGCGATCAAACCACTCCTTTTCATTTGTCACCATCTCCATCAGCTCAGGCTTTTCGACCATTTGTGCCTGCCAGCGGGATGGAAGAAGTTCGATTGCACTCTGTGGTGTTCTATCGGTGGGAGCATTTTCAAAAAGGTCGTGTAAAACTGTGTGGACTAATGTTCCGCGCTCTGCATCCAGGGAAGGTGGTTGTGGAAGTTGATCGATGACACGGTATTTATAGAGTTGAGGGCAGTTCTCAAACTCGCTCACCCGGCTAGGCGATAGGCGTAGTGGTTGGTTACTCACGTACGGCAACATACCCGCACTTGCTTGTCTTATTTGACCTAAGATGCTCCCGTGTCGAATCAAGGTTTCTTTGCTGCGGGTGATCGTGTTCAACTCACCGACCCCAAAGGAAAGCTCTATAGCTTCACGATAGTTCCAGGTAAGGAATGGCACACCCACAAAGGCTGGATTACCCATGATGATCTCATTGGAATGCCTGAAGGTTCTGTTGTAAGTACGACTGCTGGTTTAAAGTTCACAGCCTTTAAGCCTCTTTTGGCTGACTATGTATTAACAATGCCACGCGGTGCAACGATTGTTTATCCAAAAGATGCCGCGATGATTGTTGGACTAGCCGATATATATCCAGGCGCACGAGTACTTGAAGCCGGTGTTGGTAGCGGTGCCTTAACAATTTCACTATTGAGAGCCGCTGGGGAGAAAGGCTACGTGCACTCAGTTGAGCGCCGTGCTGATTTTGCCGAGAATGCTCGTTCCAATGTTGATGCATACTTTGAAAGTGCACCCAGCAACTGGAAGTTAGATGTTGGGGATTTGCAGGATCAAAACTTTGAGAGTGAATTTGATCGAGTTATTTTGGACATGTTGGCACCGTGGGAATGCGTTGATATTGCTGCGCGTGCTTTGCGCCCGGGTGGTGTTTTTATGTCATATGTTGCTACGACCACACAGTTATCTGCCACAGCTGAAGCAATAAAGGAAGACGGTCGATTCACCGAGCCCGAGAGCAGTGAAACACTTGTTCGAGGATGGCATCATGAAGGTTTAGCTGTTCGTCCTCAACAGAGAATGATTGGGCATACAGGATTCTTGATCCAAAGTCGTCGTATGGCACCTGGCGTTGAAGTCCTAGCTCGTCGTCGCAGACCATCAAAAGGTGCATACGGTGTCGCGGAAGAGTGAGCGCTTAGTAAATCTAACAATCGCCCTGCTTGCTACGAAGAGGTACCTCACTAAAAGCGAGATTTTCAACTCAGTTGACGGGTATGAGGGGACTGCTGAAACAAAAGAGAGAATGTTTGAACGAGATAAGGATGATCTGCGCTCACTAGGAATTGATATTGAAGTGGGCAGCTTTGATCCACTTTTTAATGATGAAGCCGGCTACAAAATCAAACAGGAAAAGTATCAGTTTGAACTCGGAGATATCTCATCTACAGAAGTTGCACTCCTATCTCTTGCAGCCGAAGCATGGCAAGAAGCATCATTTGGTGATGTTGCGCAACGAGCGCTTTTGAAACTTCGCTCAATTGGTATCCCCAGTGATGAACTATCTATCCCAGCAACTGTTCAAAAACTAAACGATGGGGGACAAGACTTGTCTCTGATTACACAAGCGATAGCGCAAAGTCAGCGTCTAGCTTTTGACTATCTAGATTCGAACTTAAGCGTCAAAATGAGAAGGGTTGTTCCGATTGCTCTATCGACTCGCAATGGGTTTTGGTACTTGTCGGGTGTGGATCAAGAAATTCAGGAAATTCGCACCTTTCGTGTTGATCGAATAAGTGGAGCAATAGCCGCCAGTGCAGGACCCAAAGATTTTCAAACTCCAACGGGATTTGATCCAAGTAAAGCTCTTTCGGAATCCCCAACACAGAGTTTTGCTTTGATTGATGTACGGGTGGGTAAAGCATCATCTCTTCGCGCTTTGGCGATCTCGACTCAGTCATTGGGAGAGTGGGATCAAGTCAAGATTCCAATTTTGAGTCTGGATTCCCTCTGTTCACTGGTTTTATGGCACGGCCCTGATGCTTTTGTTCAGGAACCAGCGGGGTTAAGAGAGCTTGTTATAGATCATCTTGAAGCATTGGTGGAAAATCATGGCTAAGAAGATTTCGGCTCCACTTGAGCGCACAGCGCGACTTTTAGATCTTGTTCCCTACATCAGTTCTCATCAAGGGATTTCTTTAAAAGAGCTTGCTCAAACCTTTAAAGTCGATCAAGAACAGATGACGAGTGATTTAACTACGCTGTGGATGTGTGGATTACCTGGCTACACCCCACTAGAGCTGATGGATTTAGATTTCGAATCTGGTTTTGTGACCATTCACAATGCAGAGACTTTATCGAAACCCCGCTCGATTTCCTTTGATGAAGGAGTCGCTCTTGTACTTGGTTTGGATTTGCTGCGTTCAGCGATTTCATCGGACAGAAGCGATCTCTTGGAGAGAATCGATCTACTGTCACAACGTCTTGCTGGACTCATAAAGCTTCCATCTGCCTTATCTGCAACTGCACTCGTTAATCAGGAAGTTTCCAGCGCAATTTCTGAGGCGTTGAAATCTAGAATGGGACTGCAGATTACTTATCATTCTCTCTATCGGGATGAACTCAGTACCCGAACAATTTACCCAATTGCAATGGTTGAAAGAGAAGGTCATTTTTATCTCAGCGCCTACTGTTATAGCGCCTTGGACTTTAGAGAGTTTCGAATAGATCGAATCCAAGGAGCGACGGTCCAGTCGGTACAAAAAGAGATTCCGAAAAGCGCTGTTCAGCAATCCAGCTACACCGCCAGCATCAAGGTTTTGACTCCGACCCGTGCGGTAGCTGAACGCTTCAAGCAAAGTGAACTTGCAGTTAACTCTAGGTTTGATTTTGAAACTTACTCACTCCAGTGGATGGAGAGATCCATCATGGCCTCTGGAAGAGCGGTCTGCTTACAGTCACCCCTTGAAGTTAGAAAATCAATCGCAGTAATGGCTCAATCGATGCTGGATCGTTACAAAGCACGCTGAAATCGCCTACCCATTCAATGAGATCTGATGTAGCCTAGGCTCAAATATTAGCCAAGGAGTTTATGTCATGAATTTGGGTCCAAGAGAGATCGTCATCCTTCTCATTGTTGTACTTGTTTTGTTCGGCGCGAAGCGTTTGCCGGATTCAGCCCGCTCACTTGGTCGCTCTATGCGCATTTTCAAGAGCGAAATGAAGGAAATGAAAGCTGATGACACCGTGATCGAAGAAGACGGCAAAACCGAGAAGTAAATAAATGGCATCTGTTAATGAAGCACGGATGCCCCTTCTAGACCACTTACGCGAATTACGAAAACGAGTTCTTCGTTCCGCAATTGCAGTGTTGGTTGCATTTACTGGAGGGTGGTATTTCTACGATTCAATCATTGTCACCCTGGCTAAACCAGTATGCGATCTGAAAGCGGCCCAGCAATCAGGCGCAGCTAGCTGTGGTGCTCTCTATATCAGCGGTGTTCTTGGTCCTCTCGATTTACAAATTAAGGTCGCATTACTAACAGGCATCATCATTTCGGCGCCATTTTGGCTCTACCAACTGTGGGCATTTATAGCCCCTGCACTTCACAGAAAAGAAAGACGCACGAGTGTTCTATTCGTAGCGGCGGCAACTCCATTTTTCGCAATGGGCGCAACTCTTGGTTACTTCATTCTTCCAGTGGCAATCAAAGCCCTCTTCGGATTTACGCCAAATTCAATTAGTAACTTGGTGAGATTTGATGATTATTTGGATTTTGTTCTCAGACTCATTTTGTTCGTAGGACTAGCTTTTGAATTACCAATCTTTCTTTTGACCTTTAATCTCATTGGGTTCCTTCGTGGTAAAACGATTTTGAAACCATGGAGAATTTGGATCTTCACTATTTTCTTCTTTGTCGCCGCACTCTCACCAACTGCAGATCCCTTAAGCATGGTCCTCTTATCTGGGCCCTTGATTCTTTTCTACTTTATGGCTGGATTATTAGCGGTATTAGTCGATAGGCGACGAGACAAGAAAGCAGATTCTCTCGAAACGGGTAGCTCTGAGATTGCAGCACCGACATCCATTAAGGAATAGCCGATAGGGTCTTCCTATGTGGGCTCTAGTGATCAACCCTGTAGCAGGTCAGGGTAGAGGAGCCAGCGTTGGGACTCATGTGGCGGGTTATCTCAATAGCCGCGCAATCAAATATGAAATCATCATCGGGCGAAATGGCATAGACCAGGCAGATTCGCTTCAAAGATTCCTGGATCGCAACCCCGATTGCAGTGGTGTCATTGCAGTGGGTGGAGATGGTCTACTTCATCTCGTTCTACAGAAAATTACTCCAGCACAGGTGCCGTTAGCGGTGATTCCTGCTGGAACAGGAAATGATTTCGTTCGAACACTGGGTTGGTCAATCGATGACGTTGATGCGATTCTTGAAGCAGTTTTATCCAAGAAGCCGAGCTCTGTTGATCTTGGTTTAGTAGATGGTGAATGGTTTGCCGCGATTTTGTCTACCGGCTTTGACTC
>JBEATO010000015.1:0-2581 GCA_041161945.1 Actinomycetota bacterium | reverse complement strand
GTGGTGATGGTCGCGAAAATCTTCTTTCAATTCTTGGACCTGGCGAGATGTTTGGCGAACTAAGCCTTTTTGATCCAGGCCCACGCACATCAACTGCAACTGCAGTAACTGATGCAAAGCTGTTAAGTCTGGGACAGGCAAAGTTGCTTCCTTGGCTTCGCGAGAATCCAGATGTTGCCCTTCACTTACTTGCTCGTTTGGCACAGCGTCTTCGCCGAACAAATGAAGCGGTTGGCGATCTTGTTTTCTCTGATGTTCCAGGACGTGTTGCCAAAGCTTTAATTGATCTAGGTGAGCGCTTTGGTAAGAAAACTGATGAAGGTTTATATGTCCACCATGATTTAACACAGGAAGAGCTTGCTCAACTTGTTGGTGCATCACGCGAGACAGTTAATAAAGCCCTTGCAGATTTCGCAGGACGTAACTGGTTAAAGCTTGATGGACGTGCAGTTTTGATTACAGATTTTGAACGCCTACTTAAGCGCGGTAAATAGTTAGTCTGTAATTTCTACTGTTAGTTCAATTTCAACAGGTGAATTCAAGGGTAATTCCGCAATTCCAACTGCGCTACGTGCATGCTTTGCACCATCGCCCCAGATCGCTAAGAACAGCTCACTTGCCCCATTAACAACAACTGGTGCATTGATATATCCAGGAACTCCGTTGACGTAACCAACTACACGAACAATCTTTGTAATCTTGTTTACATCTGCAACAGTTTCAACTGCAGCTAATGCATTCAGTGCACAAACTTGAGCTAACTCTTTTGCGCGCTCTGGTGTAATTTCTCCATCAACTTTTCCAACTCCGGCCATTTCACCGTTCACAAGTGGAAGTTGTCCAGCTGTGAAAACAATATTTCCGGTGCGAATAGCTGGAACATATGCAGCGACTGGCTTTGCAGCAACTGGTAGTTCTAGGCCAAGTTCTTTTAACTTTGCACGAACATCAACTTTATTCATGCAATTACTCTCTTCATGTAAGCAACTAGCTGTTCACCAGTTCCTGGTGCTGGAACAACTTGAACGAGTTCCCAACCATCAGAACCCCATGTATCAAGGATCTGCTTAGTTGCATGTGAAAGTAGTGGCACGGTTGCATATTCATACTTGGTCATTTGTTTAACGCTGCTTTCACTAGGGCAGAAACAAGGCCACCGTCGGCTTTTCCTGCGATTTTTGGCTTTACTGCTCCCATTACTTTGCCCATATCGCCAGGGCCTTGTGCGCCTGTTGATGCAATTGCTTCAGCGATGATTGCTGCAATATCTGCTTCACTAAGTTGGGCTGGAAGATACTTTGCAATAACTTCACCCTCACTCTTTTCTAGCGCTGATTTATCAGCACGGCCAGCGCTTTCAAAAGCTTCAGCAGCCTCACGACGCTTTTTAGCCTCGCGAGATAGGACTGTGATTACTTCTTCATCACTAAGAACGCGTGCTTCTTTGCCAGCCACCTCTTCATTAGTGATCGCTGTTAAAACCATGCGGATAGTGCCTGAAGTAATTTCATCACGTCCGCGAATTGCTTCGGTGAGATCCTTTTTTAGCTGCTCTTTAATGCTCATGCAGTGAACTCTACTGCTAATAATTCAGCGATCTGCGCAGTATTAAGGGCAGCACCCTTGCGTAGGTTGTCTCCACATAGGAATAGATCAATAGATTTCTTATCATCGAGTGATTGGCGCACTCTGCCTACCCATGTTGCATCTGTTCCGACTGCATCATTAGGTGTTGGAAACTTCTTATTCTCTGGATCATCTAGAAGTGTTACTCCAGCAGCTTTTTCAAGAACTTTTTGAGCAGCTTTACGAGTAACTTCCTTCTTAAATGTTGCATGCACAGCCAGTGAGTGAGTTGTTAATACTGGAACACGCACACATGTAGTTGAAACCTTGAGCTTTGGCATTCCTAGAATCTTGCGGGATTCATTGCGCACCTTCAACTCTTCAGATGTGTAACCATCCTCTTTCAGTGAGCCAGCCCATGGAATTACGTTAAGCGCAAGCGGAGCAGGAAAAGCTCCTAGGTCTTTAACTAACTTGCGAACATCCCCACTTACTTCACCAGCATTAGTCCCTGCAACGAGACTCATTTGTTCACGCAATGTATCGATTCCAGGTTGCCCAGCACCTGATGCGGCCTGGTATGAAGCAACAACGAGTTCCTTTAATTCAAACTTTTTATTGAGTGCACCCATCGCAACAATCATTGAGAGAGTCGTGCAGTTGGGATTTGAAATAATTCCCTTCGGACGCTTCTTGGCATCTTTTGGATTAACTTCAGGAACCACCAAAGGAACTTTTGGATCCATGCGAAAAGCTGCAGAGTTATCAACGACAACTGCTCCGCGCTCAACTGCAATAGGTGCCCACTGTTCAGAAACCTCATCTGGGACATCAAACATCGCAACATCAATGCCATCAAATGCTTCTGGCGATAAGGCAACGACTGTGAGTTCCTCTCCGCGACACATCAACTTCTTGCCAGCACTTCGTGCTGATGCAATTAAACGAATCTCGCCCCAGACATCTTTGCGCTCAGACAAGATGCTCAGCATCACTGTTCCAACTGCGCCAGTTG
>JBEATO010000129.1:0-8363 GCA_041161945.1 Actinomycetota bacterium | reverse complement strand
ATCAATTCAACGCTTCGTTCTTTTTTCAAACACGCCATGAGTGAGTTCGGTATCGCTAATCCAACATTTGAAATGGCCCCAAGCCAATCAAAACGACGCTTGCCTAAGGCGTTAACAATCGATCAGATTATGTCGTTGATTAATGCTGCCTATAGAGAAAGTGAACCAATCACTCTTCGCGATCAAGCAATGATTGAACTTCTCTATAGCAGTGGAGCCCGTGTCTCTGAACTTGTTGGAATAAACATTGCTGACATCGCAAGTGCGCAGAGTGGTGATGGTGAGATTACAACGTTGAAGTTGCGAGGTAAGGGCTCTAAAGAGCGCATTGTTCCACTGGGTTCATTTGCAACGAAGGCAATTACTGATTACCTCGTGCGCATTCGCCCCATGCTTGCAGCAAAGAACTCCATAACTAATACGGCGCTTTTTCTGAACTCCAGGGGAGCGCGCTTAACTCGCCAATCAGCCTGGAACATGGTGATTAGGGCCGCAAAAGATGCTGGAATTGAGGCCCACGTTTCACCCCATGTTTTTAGACATTCATATGCAACGCATTTGCTAGATGGTGGTGCTGATATTCGCGTGGTTCAAGAACTCTTGGGACATGCATCAGTGACTACAACGCAGATATACACGCTAATAACTATCGATAAAGTCAGAGAGAGTTATGCGCTGGCTCATCCGCGCGCACGCGCTTAGTTGTTCTTAGAGTCCGCGTAAACGGCGAGCAAGAATACTTTGATCACCTTTAGCTTCAAGGTCGGCAATGATTACTGCAATTGACTCGCGGACAATTCGACCACGATCAACAGCTAAACCAAGATCTCCACGCAGTTGTAAACGTGCTTGATCTAATTCAAAGAGCTCATCTGGAGAAAGATAAACAGTGATTTTCTCATCATGGCGCTCACGGCCAGATGGAGAGCGATCAACTGTTGTCACACGACGCCGTGCAATTGTGCGAACACCCTTTTTGCTAGATGGTGCTTTAGGCGTTGCAATGGCAGGTGGAACTAGTGGTGCTGGTGTTTCACTCTGTGCTGGAACAGCACTAAGTGCTGGGGTAGTTGAACGAAATAGTTCATCGGCACCTGGAAGATTTGCTCTGCGTGTCATCGTGCGCCTCCTCGGGCAATAAGTTCTCTTGCTAGACGGCGATATGAAGCTGCGCCACCTGAGCTAGTTGCATATGTAGTAATTGGTTCACCAACAACAGTTGTTTCAGGGAAACGAATTGTCTTGGCAATGATTGTTTCAAATACATCTTGTGGGAACTGCTCAAGAATGCGCTCTAGAACTTGGCGATTATGAGAAGTCTTCTTGTCATACATCGTTGCCAAAATACCAATGAGGCGAAGATTAGGATTTAGGAAGCTTTTGACCTTATCTAAGTTGCCTTTGAGTTCAATAAATCCATGAAGTGCAAAGTATTCACATTGCAAGGGAACAATTACTTCATCAGCTGCAACAAGAGCGTTGATTGTTAACTGACCCATAGTTGGCTGGCAGTCAATCAAAATAACATCGTAGTAATCACGAAGTGAACCTAAAGCGCGCTTGAGATATTGCTGGCCTCCAATTTCAGCTCCGAGTGTTGTTTCAGCTGTTCCAAGATCGCGGTTTGCAGGCAAGAAATCAAGGCCTGGCACTGCAGATTTCAAAACGATTGAATCAACATTTGCTGTTGGAGTCATGAGGGCGTAGTAAACAGTTTGTTCTAACGGAAGTGAGTGGGCGTTAACACCCAGACCTAGTGAGAGACCACCTTGAGGATCAAAATCCACGAGCAGAACGCGACGACCCATCTCGGCAAGGGAAGCACCAAGATTGATTGTTGTTGTGGTTTTTCCGACTCCACCTTTTTGGTTGAAGATGGCTACAACTTTTGCATTGCCGTGCTCTGTGATGGGAGGCGGTGTGGGGATACTTGCCGCAGTTTTGCCTAGAAGAGTTGCAGTAGTTGCTACATCTTCTTGCTTTGTCGATTTAGCGTTCAAGCGTCAAACCTCTTTTCCGTGAAGTGAGCGCGAGCCTACGCGCTACCTAGAACTGGAGCAACTGTGAAGTAGGGTGACGCCATGGATTTATCACTGGAGGAATCAAAGGATGTTAACGCCGTAGCCGGCGCTTTCTCCGTCCACCTCGATAACTTCGACGGTCCTTTTGACCTGCTCCTTCAGCTGATATCTCGCCACAAAATGGATATCACTGAGATATCTCTGAGCCTGGTAACTGATGAATTCATAGCCTTTATTAGGGCTCTGGAGGCCTCAGGAGAGGGTTGGCGCCTAGATCAGGCCACCGAATTCCTAGTTGTGGCTGCAACCTTGTTAGATTTGAAAGCGGCAAGATTATTGCCAAGTGGTGAAGTAGATGATGAGGAAGATCTAGCCTTGCTCGAGGCTCGCGACATTCTCTTTGCCCGCCTTCTTCAGTACCGAGCCTTCAAAGAGATTGCAGCGACCTTTAGCGAGCGCATCACCACTGCCGATAAGTTCTTCCCACGCGTTGTGGCCCTTGATCCAACGTTGAGTGCTTTGCTTCCAGAGGTACTCATTGGTGTTGGCCCGCAGCGCTTTGCCGCTATCGCAGAGCGCGTACTGACTCCCAAGGTTGCACCGGTAGTCAGTGTGGAGCATCTGCACTTGGCCTTAGTCAGCGTTGCTGAAGAGTCTCGAGTTGTAGTTGAGGCTTTGCGCAGGTCTAAGTCGCTCAGCTTTAGAAACCTAGTTTCCGATGCTGAAAACACGATGGTCATCGTGGCCAGATTCCTGGCCCTGCTCGATCTCTACCGCCAAGGGGTTTTGCGCTTTGACCAGGTTATTGCGCTGGGAGAGCTGCAGATTTCTTGGACTGGTTCTGAGTCAGGTGAAGTAGAAGTCACCGACGAATTCGATATACCAGTAGTTTTAGAAGATGACGAGCCGACAGAAGGTAGTACCAATGTCTAATGTAGAAGTTGAGCGTTCTATCGAGGCGATCTTGATGGTCGTCGATGAACCGGTTTCAGAGATCATTCTGGCTCAGGTCCTTGAAAAAACTGTCGATGAGGTCGAGGCTGCTCTGGCCCACCTGGTGACCAGCTATGACGATCGTGGTTTCTCCTTGCGCAAAATCAACGGGGGATGGCGCTTCTATAGCAACCCTGATTATCACGCAGCCGTTGAGAAGTTCGTTCTAGATGGCCAGCAAAATCGCTTGACCCAAGCTGCCCTTGAGACCCTTTCAGTGATCGCCTATCGCCAACCTGTCTCTCGAGCTCGAGTTTCAGCTATCCGCGGCGTGAACGTTGAAGCGGTTATGAAAACATTGATCACCAGAGGCTTGGTGGAGGAGTCGGGGATTGAACACGAGAGTGGTGCGATTCTCTATAAGACCACAAGCTATTTCCTTGAGCGCCTAGGTCTTAACTCCCTAGAGGATCTGCCAGCCTTGGCCCCATATCTGCCTAACTTGGATGGCCTAGACGAAATCCTTGATTCGCTAACTGACTAACTTCCGCGCTATCCTTCACCCCTGACTGTCGGGAGGATAGCCATGGGCCAGATGCGCCTTAATAAGATAATTGCTGATGCGGGTATTACAAGCCGCCGTGGCGCAGATGAACTCATTGAATCTGGCCGAGTTTCCGTAGATGGATTAACGATTCGCGAGATGGGTTCCAAATTTGACCCCGAATTAGTTCAAGTCATGGTAGATGGTGAGACAATAACGCGTTCTGTGTCTAAGTCTTATTTGGTACTTCATAAACCAAAGGGCGTTTTGTCTACCATGTATGACCCCGCTGGCCGTCCATCTTTAAGTGACTTCATTGACCTTCGAAAAGAGCGCCTTTTTCACGTAGGTCGGCTGGATAAAGACTCCGAGGGATTGATCCTTTTGACCAATGATGGCGACCTAACTTTTCGCGCTACGCACCCCTCTTTTGGTCTGGAGAAGACCTACATCATCGAACACGAGGGAAAGCTGCCCACTGGAATCGATAAAATCCTCCTTAAAGGCATCGAATTAGAGGATGGAATGGGTCGAGTTTTGACCTACAAAGAGCTCTCTCCAACATGGCTGGAAGTCTCAATTCATGAGGGTCGTTATCACATCATTCGCCGCCTTATGGAGGCAGTCGATGTCCAGGTGCTGCGATTGATCCGCACCAACTTCGGGCCGATCTCCCTGGGCGACACCCCTGAAGGCCGCTGGAGGAACCTCAATGAGGGAGAACTAACAAATCTACGTAACGTTTTAAGGCTTTAACGGCTTTACTATTAATCGATAATCGCCTTAATAGAGTTAAATCTATATATCGATAAAAGAAATGGTAAATATATATTTATCGATTTTGCGGATGCTCAGCAATGGCTCTAGTTACCGATAAATCGATATTCAGAATTTCCGAAGGAGGCAGAGAAAAATAGGGCGTTGTTGAAGTAAATATCGTAAAAAGGTTTTATCGATAAATACTTAAACGGCCTTAGAAGTATTCAAAATCAAGCGAAAAAGTGACCGAGAAAGGTACCCTTATCCCATGTCGATCAGAGCTATACGTGGCGCCACTCAACTGAGCGCAAATACCCCAGAAGCTATCGCAACTGGGGTTAAAGAGCTGATCCAGGCGATTTTGGATGCCAACTCACTGACTCCGAGTGATGTTGTCTCTGTCTTTTTCACATCGACCCCTGATTTAACGGCCGCCTTTCCAGCTGCAGCGTGTCGCGAGATTGGCTTTGCCTCCGTGCCACTAATTGGCTCTGTTGAAGTGGACGTACCTGGGGCCTTATCCATGGTTATCCGGGCGATGCTGCATGTGGAGAGCGTGAAGAGCCATGAAGAGATCTCGCATATCTATCTACACGGGGCAGTAGCCCTGCGCCGAGATATAGCTCAGTAATGGTGCGCTCAGTTCGAATTGTGGGGGCTGGCTTGATTGGTACCTCAATCGGCTTGGCACTTTCTGCCAAAAACATCCCTGTAGAGATGGTCGACGTGGATAGCCGAAATCAGGGCCTCGCTCAGGATTTGACGGGTGCAATCTCTATATCTGACCCAGAGCTAATTATTCTGGCAACGCCCCTGAAAGCCCTATCCCAGGTCATGGACGAGCAGTATGCACTAAACCCCAACTCTACGTTTATGGATGTTTGCAGTGTAAAAGTTGAACCTCTACAAAAGGTTGAGTCATCCAAGCTACCTTTGAGGCAATTTGTTGGAACCCACCCAATGGCTGGCCGCGAGGTCGGGGGAGCAGAGTCTGCCCGCGCCGATCTCTTCCTTTCCAGAAGCTGGATCATCACACCGGATTCTCAAACTGAGCCAGCGGCCGTTTCGTTAGTTAAATCTTTGATCCAACTCCTTGGAGCGACCTGCGTTGAGCTAGATGCCGCAGCACATGATGCCGCTGTGGCTCGGGTGTCGCATCTGCCGCAGATTGCAGCGACCCTTGTGGCCGGATCCCTTCATGGCGTTGCCCCTGAATGGCTTGATTTAGCAGGAGCTGGCCTTCGCGACACCACTCGCATCGCTGCATCAGATGAGAATCTATGGAAAGAGATTATTAGTTCTAATTCAAAGGAGATCAAAGGATTGCTAACCGCTTTACACAACGAGCTCGGCGCAATGATTGAAGCAGTTGATGATCAAGACAAAATTGCAGCGATCATGCGCAAGGGACGTGATGGAAGAAATTTGATTCCAGGCAAACACGGTGGAAAAGCACGTGAATACACATACGTTCCAATCGTTATTGACGATAAACCAGGTCAACTAGGCGCAATTTTTAATGAATGTGCTGCAATGTCTGTAAACGTTGAAGATTTGGCAATTGAACACTCACCAGGACAACTCAATGCATTAATCACTTTGGCACTTTCTGCAGATGATGCAGTGAAGTTATCAAATCATCTCTCATCGATCGGGTGGAACGTTCATCCGATTCGTAAATAGAAGTAGGCTCAGCACATGGGCATAGTCGTAGCAGTTGATGGCCCGAGTGGCGCAGGAAAATCAAGCACATCTAAAGCAATCGCTATTCGTGCTGGTTGGAATTATTTAGATACTGGTGCTCTTTATCGCGCTGTTACTTGGGTTGCTTTAGAGAATAATTGCATCGAAGCAGCCGACATTCTTAAGTCACTTAAGAGTGCGCCAATCAGATTTGTTTCCGATCCTAATTCACCAGATGTTTTTGCAGGTGATACACAAATTACTCATGCAATCCGCGGAACTTCCGTAACTGAAAACGTAAGTCGCATCAGTGCAATGCCACAGATTCGTGAAGAGCTCCTTGGGATACAACGTAAGATTATTTCTCAGGCACCACGAGGAATTGTTGTAGAGGGACGAGATATAGGAACAGTAGTAGTTCCAGATGCCGCTCTTAAAATCTATCTAACTGCCGATTTGGATGCTCGCGCATTTCGCCGTGAGAATGAAACTGATGACAAAACCGTAGATGTGAAAAGCTCACTAGAAAACCGTGATTCTGTTGACTCTAACCGCACAGTTTCACCTCTTGCTATGGCATTTGATGCCGTAGAAGTGGACTCCACAAATCTTGACTTAGATGAAACCGTTGAGCGAATCTGGGAATTACTTCGCCAGCGCTCACTTCTAGGATTACCAATTGTTGCGATACTAGGTCGACCTAACGTTGGTAAATCAACTTTAATTAACCGTTTCCTTGGACGCCGTGAAGCAATCGTTGAAGACACACCTGGTGTTACACGCGATCGCGTTCAGTATGAATGCGAATGGGGCGGTCGTCGTTTCATTATCATGGACACAGGCGGTTGGGAATCTAAACCTGATGGCATCTCTGTGCAAGTAAGTGCGGGCGCTGAAATAGCAATGCAGGAAGCTGATGTGTTGGCCTTTGTTGTTGATGCACAAGTTGGTGCGTTAGATGAAGATGATATTTTGGTTCAGCATTTGCGCAAGGCTAAGAAGCCACTTATTTTGATTGGAAATAAAGTAGACGGCGAACGAGAAGAGTCCGAAGCACATGGTCTCTGGTCTCTAGGACTGGGTGAACCATATTTTGTTTCTGCTTTGCACGGTCGTGGTTCTGGAGATTTGCTCGATCACATCGTTGCTGAACTTCCGGAAGTTGGGGGAGCGCAAACACAGGATGGTTATCGCAAGGTTGCACTTATCGGTCGACCAAATGTTGGTAAGTCATCATTGTTAAATGCGCTAGCTGGCGAGAATAGATCAATTGTTGATGATGTTGCTGGAACGACTAGAGATCCAGTAGATGAGTTAATTGAATTCGGTGGATCGATCTGGAGATTTATCGACACAGCAGGATTGAAAAAGCGCGCTAACCAAGCATCGGGTACTGATTACTACGCATCTCTTCGCACACAGACAGCGTTAGAGCGCTGTGAGGTTGCAGTTGTTGTCTTGGATGCATCAGAGCCAATTACTGAGCAGGATTTGCGAGTCATCACGATGGTGGAAGAGGCTGGAAAAGCCATGGTCATTGTGATGAATAAGTGGGACTTAGTTGATGAAGATCGTCGGGACCAGTTGGACCGAGAGATAGATAGACATTTGGATCAAGTGGAGTGGGCCCAGCGAGTCAACGTGGCAGCCAAAACCGGCTGGCACCGAGATCGCCTGGCACCGGCACTTCGCACCGCCCTTGATAGTTGGGAAAAGCGTGTTCCAACTGCCAAGCTCAATTCATTCTTGGGCGCCCTTATCGGGGCAACGCCGCCACCAGTTCGCGGAGGCAAGCAGCCAAAGGTTTACTACGCCACCCAGGCTGGAATCGCTCCTCCAAAATTTGTCGTCTTTTCAAATGGCTGGATTGAAGCCTCATATCGCCGCTTTATCGAACGTCGATTGCGCGAGGAGTTCTCATTCCCAGGCACTCCAGTGCAAGTAGCGATCAGGGTTAAAGAGCGAGAGTAAGCAATGAACTCATCGCTTCTATCAATTCCCAACGCTTTAACTTTCCTGCGCTTTTTAGGTATTCCACTCTTTGTGTATCTGACTCTTTCAATACAGGCCGATGGTTGGGCAATCGTGGTTTTAGCTGTCGGGGGAGCCACCGATTACTTTGATGGCAAGTTAGCTAGAGCCTGGAACCAAACATCTCGCTTTGGAGAGTTAGCCGATCCAGCTATTGATCGTCTCTACATCATGACGATTCTGATCGTCTTTTTGATTCGCGACATTGTTCCGGGTTGGATAATCCTCTTACTCATTTCGCGCGATCTCCTACTTGGTCTGATCACACTTATGATGAAGTCAAAAGGTCTGGCACCTTTCACAGTTACCTATTTGGGCAAGGCAGCGACTTTTAACCTCATGTATGCCTTCCCATTCTTACTCTTGGCTAAAAGTGACTCAACTCTCGGCAC
>JBEATO010000123.1:0-4936 GCA_041161945.1 Actinomycetota bacterium | reverse complement strand
CTCCGATTACGTAGGGTAATTACTTAAGTGATGAAGTTCCTGTTGAACGTAGATCTTCACATGCACGTGCAACACGAGCAGCCATGCCAGCTTCAGCAGCCTTACCCCACGCACGTGGGTCGTAAGCCTTCTTGTTACCAACTTCGCCGTCAATCTTTAACACACCGTCGTAGTTCTTAAGCATGTGATCAACCACTGGGCGTGTAAATGCGTATTGAGTGTCTGTATCAACATTCATCTTAATTACACCGTAATCAAGGGATTCCCGGATCTCTGAAAGAAGTGAGCCAGAACCACCATGAAAAACCAAGTCCATTGGCTTACTTCCAGCGGCAAGGCCTAACTTCTTTGATACTGCCTCTTGCAACGTTGCCAAGATCTTTGGTTGCAGAACAACGTTTCCTGGCTTGTATACACCGTGAACGTTTCCAAATGTTGCAGCTACTAAGTAGCGCGCGTTGGCATCTGTTCCAAGAGTTTCAACAGTTAGTAGTGCATCTTCAGGAGTTGAGTAGAGCTTGGCATCATGCTTTGCTTCAATGCCATCTTCTTCTCCACCAACAACACCGATTTCAATTTCAAGAATTGTCTTTGCGGCAACAGACATCGTCAACATTTCCTTTGCGATGCGCATATTTTCTTTCATATCAACTGCAGAGCCATCCCACATGTGTGAATTAAAGAGTGGAGCCTTGCCTGACTTAATTCGATCTGCACCAAATGCAAGAAGCGGACGCATGAAGCCATCTAGCTTTTCTGCTGGGCAGTGATCTGTGTGAATACCAATGTTTACTTTGTAGTTCTTTGCAACAACATGTGCGAACTCAGCTAGGCCAACTGCGCCATCAACCATGTTCTTAACTGTCGAACCTGAAGCGTACTCAGCCCCGCCCCAAGAAAATTGAATGATTCCATCTGATTCTGCTTCGGCGAAACCACGAATAGCAGCGATGAGTGTTTGTGATGATGAAACGTTAATTGCTGGGTATGCAAAGGCGCCTTTCTTGGCGCGATCCAACATATCTGCATAAATTTCTGGGGTTGCAATTGGCACAATGACTCCTAGTTACTTGGTGTAATCCCTAAAAGCGAGTGCAACTTTGAACCGTCTAGAGGCTTACGGCCAATCCTCTCACTTTGGCCCGAATCCCACAAAAGAGGCGCGAAAAAGCCCCTGGTTCGGGTGGACCAGGGGCTTTATTCACAGTGCTAGCTAGACATATGTCTTAAAGATCGAGCCGACAAAACGGAACAGGGCTGAGACCAATGTGGCATTGCCGAAGAATTTAAATATCAATAAGAAGATTGACGTTATTCCCATGTGTGAGACCTCCTTTCGCGTTTGGCATTCTGGGCGCCCTGCGTGTGTGAGAACTACCCCAGTAAAAACTCTGTTGATAACTGGCTCTGGCGGGTAATCTCACTTGTTATGAGCCAAGAGCATGAGTCCTTAGAAAACTTATTGAGCGAGGATCGCCACTTTCCTCCAACTGCAAACTTTGCTGCATCTGCAAATGCGAAGCCTGATGAATATGCACGTGCAGAAAAAGATCGTCTGGCTTTTTGGGATGAACAAGCTAAATCTTTGCAATGGGATTCACCATGGAATAAAACGTTGGATTGGCAATCTCCCTATGCCAAATGGTTTATCGGCGGCAAGTTAAATGCCTCCGTTAACGCACTTGATCGGCATGTGAGCCAAGGACGCGGAAGCCGTGTTGCTTTTCATTTTGAAGGTGAACCTGGCGACACAAGAACCATCACTTATGCCGAGTTGCTTACTGAAGTAAAGAAAACTGCCAACGCACTCATTGAACTTGGAATTAAAGCTGGAGATCGTGTGGCTATCTATATGCCAATGATTCCTGAAGCAGCAGTTGCGATGTTGGCATGTGCACGAATTGGTGCACCGCACTCAGTTGTATTTGGTGGATTCTCTGCTGATGCTTTGCTATCACGCATTCAAGATGCTGATGCAAAGTTAGTTATCACTGCAGATGGAGGATTTAGAAAAGGTGCAGCTTTTGCATTAAAGCCTGCCGTGGATGAAGCACTCAAGGGTCAACACAATGTTGAAAAGGTTTTAGTAGTTCAGCGCACCAAGCAAGAAACTGCTTGGACTGATCGCGATATCTGGTGGCATGAGATTGTTGCCCGCCAATCAAGTGAACATGTGGCAGAAAGCTTTGATTCTGAGCACCCACTCTTTATTTTGTATACATCGGGCACCACCGCTAAGCCCAAGGGTATTTTTCACACCACTGGTGGCTACTTAACTCAAGTCGCCTACACGCACAAGGTGGTCTTTGATATTAAACCTGAGAGCGATGTTTATTGGTGCACCGCAGATGTTGGTTGGATTACCGGTCATTCATACATTGTTTATGGCCCACTTATTAACGGTGCAACACAGGTGATGTATGAAGGAACCCCGGATACACCACACAAGGGACGTATCTTTGAATTAATCGCAAAATACGGTGTCACTATTTTGTATACAGCACCAACTCTTATTCGCACATGGATGAAGTGGGGCGACGAATTTCCTAACGCTCATAATCTTTCATCACTTCGCTTATTAGGTTCTGTCGGTGAACCAATTAACCCTGAAGCATGGATGTGGTATCGCGAAGTAATTGGTGGAAACCGTTGTCCAATTGTTGACACGTGGTGGCAAACTGAAACTGGTGCAATCATGATTTCACCACTGCCAGGAGTAACTGCAACTAAGCCAGGTTCTGCAATGAATGCAATTCCAGGAATTAGCGCAAAAGTTGTTGATGACAACGCTGTTGCAGTGGGTAATGGTCGCGGTGGCTATTTAATTCTTGATCAACCTTGGCCATCGATGCTTCGTGGTATTTGGGGCGAGGATGCCAGATATAAGGAAACATATTGGTCACGCTTTGATGGCATTTACTTTGCAGGAGATGGCGCAAAGTTAGATGATGAGGGTGCAATCTGGTTATTGGGTCGAGTCGATGATGTTATGAATGTTTCTGGTCACCGTATTTCAACCACTGAGGTGGAGTCTGCTTTAGTTTCCCATGAATCAGTTGCAGAAGCTGCTGTGGTGGGTGCTGCAGATGCAATGACAGGTCAGGGCATTGTGGCCTTTGTGATTTTGCGTGGAGGTATTGAGCACGCCAATGGCGATGAACTCAATAAAGCCTTACGTGATCACGTTGCTAAACAAATCGGTGCCATCGCTAAGCCTCGTCAGATTTTGATTGTGAATGAACTTCCAAAGACTCGAAGCGGCAAAATCATGCGCAGACTTCTAAAAGATGTGGCTGAGGATCGAGCAGTAGGAGATGCCACAACCTTGGCTGATCCTAATGTTATGAAATTGATTTCTGCCGGCCTACAAAGCGCAAAATCTGAGGATTAAAGCTTCACGCCCAAATACTTTGATGTCATAGAAATTAACTCTTTTTCGCTCTTTATTACACCAATGTGTTTATAGGCAACGCTTCCATCGGCGGCAATAAACCAGGTCACGGGAACTCCCATCCCAAAGTAAGCGCGTGATTTTCCATCTGCGTCATAAAGATTAGGCCAAGTAATCCCATAGTTTTCAACAAACTCACGCCCATCTTCAATAGATGCTTCTTCAACATTCACACCAATAAGAGCTAACTTGCCTTGAGCTTTTTCATAGAAAGAGCGCAGGATTGGCATCTCTTCTTTGCATGGACCACACCATGATCCCCACACATTAATTATGGCTGGGCCTTTAATCCCATTAATTGATGCACCGTCAGTGCCATCTAGACAATCCAACATAATTGAATTTTCTGTTGCGCTACTTAAAATACTTTCACAAGAAACTACTTCCCCTGCTATTTTCTCTGAAGGCGATGAGCATCCAGCGAGCAGCAACACTGCAACTGCCATAGCTAATCGTTTCATCGGAAATCCTTATCTGTTTTTACTAACAACTTTGCCTTCTCTTTATCCATTTCACCAATACCAACGCTAGGGCAGATTTTTGCTACTGGGCATGCACCACAAGCAGGTTTGCGGGAATGACAGATTCGACGGCCATGCCAAATCATTCGCTGTGACAAGTTTGTCCATTCTTTTTGCGGAATGAGCTCGCCAACAATTCTTTCTACTTTTACTGGATCCATTTCTTTAGTCCAACCAAAGCGACGAGAGAGTCGACCAAAGTGCGTATCAACGGTTATTCCAGGAATATCAAAAGCATGACCTAAAACTACATTTGCAGTTTTGCGACCAACTCCTGGCAATGTAATTAACTCTTCAAGAGTGCTAGGAACTTGACCATTAAATTCTTCGGTTAATTTGATGCCAATTCCTTTTATATGCCTGGCTTTTGCACGATAAAAACCAGTTTGAAACACCAGTTCCTCCAGCTGATGAATATCTGCTCCTGCATAAGCTTTTGCAGTTTTATACTTCTTAAACAGGGCGGGCGTAATGGTGTTAACTCTCTTATCTGTGCACTGTGCGCTCAAGACGGTAGCAACTATTAACTCCAGCGGATTCTTAAAATCTAGTTCGCAGCGGATCTCTGGGTATGTCTTGCTCAGTATTCGATATACAGCCCGAGCCTCTTTGCGGGTTTCACTATCTGCGGGCATGAGGCTAAAGTACTACCCGTGACCATAGATTTAGATGCCGTACACAGAGCACCGCTCTTTACCGCCCTTGATGAAGCCGCTTCGGCTTCTCTTCGCGCACAAATGGATTTAGTAAAGATATCCAAGGGAAGCGTGTTATTTGCTGAAGGCGCAGATGGTGATCACCTATATGTAATCGTTGAAGGAAAGCTCAAGCTAGGTACTTCTAGTGGTGATGGTCGCGAAAATCTTCTTTCAATTCTTGGACCTGGCGAGATGTTTGGCGAACTAAGCCTTTTTGATCCAGGCCCACGCACATCAACTGCAACTGCAGTAACTGATGCAAAGCT
>JBEATO010000099.1:0-4451 GCA_041161945.1 Actinomycetota bacterium | reverse complement strand
GATGGCTGGGGAATCTCTACAAATGATAGAGCGCAAGCACATGTGGTGCTGGAGAAAAAAGTTGAAGCTGCAGCCGAGAGTGCAACATTTCAAAAAGTGATCACGGACAATGCAGCCGATGGAGCATTACTCCATCTTCGTTGGGCGACTAAGGGTTTGTCGATAAGTGAGAATAATACCCACCCATTTGTCTATGAGGAATATTCCTTTATTCATAACGGTTCAATTTTCCCACCAGACTCTTTTTCTGATTTTATTGATGAGAAGTTTAAGAAGTTAATAGTTGGTGACACTGATAGTGAGCGCTATTTCTACTTGATGATGACTCAGATAGAAAAGCTTGGTTTAGCCGATGGAATCAAAACTACTCTTGCGATAATTAAAGAACATGGAAAAACTACCTCACTCAATTTCATGCTCATGAATAATGAAAGCTTTGTAGTTGGCAGTGAACATAACTCTGAAAAGAAACCTGAATGGGCACCGGATGACTATTACGTCATCAAATACAAGAAGAATGCCGACGGGGTGCTCTTTGCTTCAAGTGGATGGAATCAACCAGGCTGGAATGTCCTAGAAAATCATCATGCCGCCATCGTTAACCGTTCAACCTTTGAGATTGACGTAATCACCCTCTAATTTTCCCCATTACGATAGGTGCATGAAGCGCACCTATGTCGTTGAAACTTACGGCTGCCAGATGAACGTGCATGATTCTGAGCGCATTGCCGGTTTACTAGATGAAGCGGGTTTTACCCCAGTTGAGCCGGGTGTGCAGGCAGATATTGTGGTTTTCAACACATGTGCAGTTCGAGAAAATGCAGATAATAAACTGTATGGAAACTTATCTTTCCTAGCGCCAATCAAAAAAGCTAACCCCCTTATGCAAATCGCTGTTGGGGGATGCCTTGCGCAAAAGGATCAGGCAACTATTTTAAAGAAGGCCCCTTATGTGGATGTGGTCTTTGGAACGCACAATGTTGGCTCACTTCCAGTCTTACTTGAGCGTGCACGTATTGAAGAAGAGTCACAGATAGAAATCCTTGAGTCGCTTGAGCATTTTCCATCAACGCTTCCAGCCAGGCGTTTATCAGCATTTTCATCCTGGGTATCGGTCTCAGTAGGGTGCAATAACACCTGCACTTTTTGCATTGTGCCAACTTTGCGCGGTATTGAAAAGGATCGAAGTGCGATAGATATTTTGAGTGAAGTTCGTGCGCTAGTAGATCAAGGCGTTATTGAGATTACGTTGCTTGGTCAAAACGTTAATGCTTATGGCGTTGACTTCGGAGATCGAAGCGCTTTTGCTAACTTACTTAAAGATTGCGGCGAGATTGATGGATTAGAGCGGGTGCGCTTTATGTCCCCACACCCACGTGATTTCACCGATGATGTTATTGAGGCAATGGCCACTACAGATAATGTCATGCCACATCTGCATATGCCGTTGCAATCTGGTTCTAATAGTATTTTGCAGGCAATGCGTCGCTCCTATAGAACCGATAGATATCTAGGAATTATTGATCGAGTCCGTACTGCTATGCCACATGCTGCAATTACAACTGACATCATTGTCGGTTTCCCAGGTGAGACTGAAAGTGATTTCCAAGCGACCATGGATCTGTGTACCCAAGCGCGCTTTGCAGCTGCCTACACCTATCAATACTCAAAGCGTCCAGGCACACCAGCGGCATCAATGCCAGATCAGGTGTCACCTGAAGTAGTTGGTGAGCGCTATACGCGATTGCATAACCATCAACAGGGGATTTCACTTTCAGTGAATCAAGAAGCAGTAGGTAAGAATTTCAAAGTATTGGTGGGCGATTACGAAGGCCGCAGAGATGAAGCACAAGCACGTATGACTGGGCGAAGTGAAGATTTTAGACTTGTACATTTTGCAAACAGCATTGATGCACGACCAGGTGATGAGGTGGAAGTTTCAATTACTGAAGCTTCAGCGCACTACTTAATAGGAACTCCTGGTTCGGTAAGGGCTACGCGCGGGGGAGATGCTCACGCTGCCCGCATTGAAGAAAAGAAGAAATCAGCGACATTACTAGGGATGCCGACGTTAAAAGTATGAAGTTAATTGTTATCTGTGGGGCCACAGCAACTGGAAAGAGTGATTTAGCTATTTCGCTAGCCCAGCATCTAGGGGCTGAAATTATCAATGCCGACTCCATGCAGATATATAAAGGCATGGACATTGGCACAGCAAAGCTTGCCGTGAGTGAGCGTGCAGGGATTGCTCACCATATGCTCGATGTTTTGGATGTAACGCAAGATTCCACAGTGGCTTGGTATCAAGAACAAGCTCGCAATGCTGTGTCTGAAATTCATAGCCGCGGAAAAGATGTGATTGTTGTTGGTGGAACAGGTCTCTATATCAAGGCAATTTTAGATGACTTGAACTTCCCAGACACTGATCCGGTTGTTCGGGCGTCATTGGAACTTGAATTAGCAACTATTGGTTTGAATGCTCTCTTTGAGCGTTTGGAAAAACTAGACCCAGCAGCAGCAATTGCAATTGATCGCGCCAATTCCCGTCGAGTTATTCGCGCCCTTGAAGTAATTGCAATTACAGGTAAACCCTTTACCGCCAATTTGCCACGCGAGGCTAGTACTCGCTATCCCAACGCCGTTCAATTTGGTTTAGTGATGGACCGTGATCATTTAAGTGAGCGAATAAGTCAGCGCGTTGATCGAATGTGGGAGTTAGGCTTTGTTGAAGAAGTTGAGCAACTCCTCAAAGATGGAATTACATCTGGTCGCACAGCTCAATTAGCTCTTGGCTACTCACAACTCATAGCTATGAAAAATGGGCTATTGAGTGAGGAAGAGGCCAAAGAAGATACAAAGCGTGCCACGCGCCAATACGCCCGCCGCCAAGAGACGTGGTTTTCTCGAGATGATCGAATCAAATGGATATCACAAGCCCAACCACGTCTAGAAACAGTTGTGAATCATCTAGAGAAGATAAACTTATGACAATGATTGCAACGTACGGTCACGGCACCGAGAATGACTTTGTCCTGGTTTTTGACCCTCAAGATGAGCATTCAATTACTACTGCCCAAACTGCGGCAATTTGCGACCGTCAGAGCGGAATCGGCGCAGATGGCTTAATAAGAATTATCAAGCGTGATGAGAAATGGTTTATGGATTACCGCAATGCAGATGGGTCATTAGCTGAGATGTGTGGCAACGGCATAAGAGTGATGGCTAGATATTTAGTTGAACGCGGGCATATGCCTGAAGGCATTTTTGGAATTAACACACGTGATGGAATGAAGCACTTGCGCGTGCCAATGAGCGGTGATATTTCAGTGAATATGGGCAAGGTGACTGATGAAGAGGTGGCAATTACCGCATCAAATAACGGTCACATCTGGAATGGCTACAACATTAATGTTGGCAACCCTCATGCCGTTGTATTTGTAGATGATATTGAGCAAGTGGGAGCTTTAGATGTTGCTCCGATTGTGCGCCCTAAAGACACATACCCAGAGGGTGTGAATGTTGAGTTTGTTCAAATAACAGGTGATCACGAAGTTTCGATGCGTGTATTTGAAAGAGGAAGTGGTGAGACCCGCTCATGTGGAACAGGAACCTGCGCTGTTGCACTTGCTGCTGCACTCCACACAAAAGATCGTCTGCCATCTCACTGGATCATTAATCCCCCAGGAGGACGTCTAGAAGTTTCTATTGATGGACATTCAAACGCCACATTGATCGGACCCGCAGTTCTAGTCAAAGATGTGGATATTTCGGAGTTCCTACTTGCCTGATAAAGAGTTTGATGATGAGTTTGAGGCTTTGCTTGCCGAAAGCGCGCGCGTTGCAGCTGAATACGATGCCAGTGATGAGGATGAGTTAGTAGATCCAACACAAGAGCTTTCAGAGCGTCATTCATTAAGACGCGTTAAAGGTTTTTCTACACAACTTCAAGATATTACTGAGGTTGAAAACCGTGAGCTACAGCTTGAAAAAGTTGTATTAGTTGGCGTTTGGACTGAGGGCACCTCAGAGATGGCTGAGAACTCTTTGGCTGAACTTAAAGCTTTAGCTGAAACAGCAGGCTCTGAAGTTATGGAAGGAATTATTCAGCGCCGAGATAAACCAGATCCAGCTACATATATTGGTTCAGGAAAAGTTGCCGAGCTCAAGCAGATTGTTGTTGCAACTGGTGCTGACACAGTGATTTGCGACGGAGAACTCTCACCGTCACAGTTGCGCCAATTGGAAGAGAAGATCAAAGTAAAAGTTGTCGATAGAACTGCATTGATTTTAGATATCTTCGCCCAGCACGCAAAGAGTAAAGAAGGCAAAGCCCAGGTGGAGCTTGCACAGATTGCATATTTATTGCCACGCCTTCGTGGTTGGGGAGATTCGCTCTCACGCCAAGCAGGTGGACGTGCTGCAGGTGGTGCTGGTATCGGTGGACGTGGTCC
>JBEATO010000081.1:0-6654 GCA_041161945.1 Actinomycetota bacterium | reverse complement strand
GCATTGGGACCATGTGCCATGGTGAACGGAGCAATTATTGGACGTGCCAGCGTTGAAAAGATTGCAAAGGCACGCACATGAAGATATATGTTCCAGGCGATAGTGCCGCAATCTCTGTTGGTGCAGATGATGTTGCTGCAGCAATTGCACAAAAGGTAAGCGGCGCAACAATTATTCGCAATGGTTCACGCGGTGCGCTGTGGTTAGAGCCAATGGTCGAAGTTGAAACTGAAAAGGGCCGCGTTGCCTATGGTCCAGTTAACGTCGAAGATATCGATTCACTCATTGCTGCCGATTTTATGCACGGTGGTGCTCACAAATTATCTTTGGGTGAGAGCGAGAAGATTGAGTGGTTAGCCAGCCAAGATCGCGTGACCTTCAAACGCGTTGGAATTATTGATCCACTTTCACTTTCTGACTATGAAACACATGGGGGATTAGTGGGCTTGCGCCGTGCTATTTCACTGAGCACAGAAGCAATTATTGAAGAAGTAAAAGAATCAGGCGTGCGCGGACGTGGCGGGGCTGGATTTCCAGCTGGCATTAAGTGGAAGACGGTTGCCGATGCAGTGAGTGATCAGAAATACATTTGTTGCAACGCAGATGAAGGCGATAGCGGAACTTTTGCCGACCGCATGCTTATTGAAGGAGATCCATACACACTTATTGAAGGCATGACTATTGCAGCTATTGCTGTGGGTGCCACAGAAGGCATTGTCTACTTACGTTCTGAATATCCATACGCAATTAAAACTTTGCAAAAGGCTATCGACATTGCTCATGCATTCGGCTGGCTTGGAAGTTCAGTTCTTGGAAGCAAGCACGCATTTGAGTTAAAGATTCGCGTGGGTGCAGGTTCCTATGTGTGCGGTGAAGAAACTGCGATGTTGGAGAGCATTGAAGGAAAGCGTGGAGTAGTTCGTGCCAAGCCACCACTGCCAGCACTAGAGGGTTTGTTTGGCAAACCAACAGTTATCAATAACGTGTTAACGCTTTCAACAATTCCTGCAGTATTGGCAGATGGTGCACCGGCATATAAAGCACGTGGTGTTGGTAGATCACTTGGCACACAGGTTTTCCAATTAGCTGGCAATATTAAACGGGGTGGAATTGTTGAAAAGCCTTTCGGTATCTCTATTGAAGAGATCGTTAATGGCTATGGCGGGGGAACATTGAGCGGTGCACCGCTGCGCGCTGTTCAAGTCGGTGGACCGTTAGGTGCCTACTTTGGAACAGATAAGTTTGAGACTTCTTTAGATTATGAATCCATGTTGGCAGCTGGCGGAATGCTTGGACATGGCGGAGTAGTTGTTTTTGATGATTCAGTTGACTTGGCTCAGCAAGCCCGCTTTGCAATGGCATTTTGTGCTCTTGAGTCCTGCGGTAAGTGCACACCATGCAGAATCGGTTCCACACGCGGAGTTGAAACAATCGATTTAATTATTCAAGGCGTGAAGGTGGATGAGAACAAGAAGCTTCTCTTGGATTTATGTGAGGTTATGACCGATGGATCACTGTGTGCCATGGGCGGTTTAACCCCAATGCCAGTAAAAAGTGCGATGATTAACTTCCCCGAAGATTTCACTGGAGAGGTGAGTCGACGATGACAATGATCCACGAGCATGACTTTGGCACACCTGCTAGTAAGAAGAGCGTGCAAGTTAGCCTTGAAATCGACGGGAAATCAATAACAGTTCCGGCAGATACGTCCATCATGCGCGCAGCATCAATGGTGGGCATAGATATTCCAAAACTATGTTCAACTGATCGTTTAAAGGCATTTGGTTCATGTCGCTTGTGTGTCATACAAGTAGATGGACGCAATGGAACACCTTCTTCTTGCACGACTCCTGTGGCAGATGGAATGAAAGTTGTTACCCAATCCGAAAAGCTAGATCGACTTCGCAAAGGTGTCATGGAGCTCTATCTCTCTGATCACCCAGCAGAGTGTGCAACCGGGGATGAGTGCGAAGTCCATGGCGTTGCTAAGAAGATCGGAATTACAGAGAGCCGCTATGCAGCAACTTCTACTCACCTAGATATAGCAAAAGATGAGTCAAACCCTTACTTCACCTTTGATTCAACTGAGTGCATTGTTTGTAATCGATGTGTTCGCGCCTGTGATGAAGTGCAAGGAACTTTTGCCCTAACAATTGAAAACCGTGGCTTTGAGGCACGCGTGTCATCTTCTGGAACATCATTTATGGAAAGTGAATGCGTATCTTGTGGTGCTTGTGTGCAAGCATGTCCAACAGGTGCCTTAACTGAAAAGACTTTGCTGACTATTGGTGCACCAACATCATCTGTTATTACAACATGTGCTTACTGTGGGGTTGGCTGTTCATTCAAAGCTGAGATGCGCGGAGACAAACTCGTGCGCATGGTGCCGCTCAAAGATGGTGGAGCTAACGAAGGCCACTCTTGCGTCAAGGGTCGTTTTGCTTATGGCTATGCCACTCACTCAGATCGCATTACAAAGCCAATGATTCGAAATGCAATCACAGATCCATGGAAAGAAGTTTCATGGGAAGAGGCGATTTCTTTTGCTGCAACTGGCTTAAAGAAGATTCAGGCTGAATCAGGCCGAAATGCAATTGGCGGAATTACCTCATCTCGTTGCACAAACGAAGAAGTATTCGTAGTCCAGAAGATGGTCCGTGCAGCTTTTGCTAATAACAATGTTGATACCTGCGCTCGTGTGTGCCACTCACCAACAGGTTATGGACTTGGCCAAGCATTTGGAACATCAGCTGGAACACAGGATTTTGAGTCGGTTGAGCACAGTGATGTGATTTTGTTGATTGGTGCTAACCCAACATCTGCTCACCCAGTCTTTGCATCACGCATGA
Organism: Actinomycetota bacterium; assembly: GCA_041161945.1. Taxonomy (GTDB): domain Bacteria; phylum Actinomycetota; class Actinomycetes; order Nanopelagicales; family Nanopelagicaceae; genus Planktophila. The sequence continues at coordinate 3,805 of JBEATO010000081.1, read as the reverse complement.
AGAAGGCTCTTCGTAAAGGCGCTCAACTCATTGTCGTCGATCCACGCGTTATTGCACTCGTTCGCACACCAGGTGTGGTTGCAGCTCATCACTTGCAGTTAATGCCAGGAACAAACGTTGCAGTTATCAATGCACTTGCTCACGTCATTGTTACTGAAGGTTTGGCAAAGCGTGACTTTATTGATGCTCGTTGTGAAGAGAAGTCATTTAAGGAGTGGGAAGCATTCATTTCACTTCCCGAGAACTCACCAGAAGTACTAGAAGCATCTTCACGTGTACCAGCAGAAGAGATTCGCAAAGCTGCACGCTTATTTGCATCAGCTCCTAATGGCTCTATTTACTACGGTCTTGGTGTAACAGAGCACAGTCAAGGTTCAACAATGGTGATGGGTATTGCAAACCTTGCAATGGTTACAGGAAACATTGGCCGTAAAGGTGTGGGAGTCAATCCACTGCGCGGACAAAACAACGTTCAAGGCTCATGCGATATGGGTTCATTCCCACATGAGCTACCTGGCTACCGTCATATTTCAAATGCAGATACCCGCAAGATTTTTAATGACAAGTGGGGCGTCACATTAGATTCAGAGCCTGGAATGCGAATTCCAAATATGTTTGATGCAGCACTTGCTGGTAACTACCGAGGACTCTATGTTCACGGTGAAGATATCGCCCAGTCTGATCCAAATACCTCTCACGTTCACGCAGCACTTCGCGCTATGGATATGGTCATTGTTCAAGATCTATTCTTAAATGAGACTTCTAAGTTTGCACATGTCTTCTTGCCAGGTACATCATTTTTGGAAAAAGACGGAACTTTCACCAACGCAGAACGCCGTATTAACCGTGTTAGACCAGTAATGAAATCGGCAACGGGAAAAAGTGAATACGAAGTCACTTGTGATCTTTCTACTGCCATGGGATATCCAATGTCTTATGGAAGTGGGGCAGAAATCATGGATGAGATTGCAGCAACAACACCGACATTTGCTGGAGTTTCCTTCAAAAAACTTGATGAAGTGGGAAGTTTGCAGTGGCCATGTAATGAGGCAAATCCTGATGGAACTCCAACTATGCACTTGGAGACTTTCATGCGTGGCTTAGGTCAGTTCATGCGCACTCCCTATGTTGCAACAGATGAAAAGGCAACACGTAAATTCCCACTGTTGCTCACCACTGGGCGAGTTTTGAGCCAATACAACGTTGGAGCGCAGACACGTCGCACGGCCAACAACATCTGGCACACCGAAGATATTTTGGATCTACACGAATCAGATGCCCAGCTACGCGGTGTTACCGATGGTTCTTGGGTCAAACTCTCTAGCCGTGTGGGCGAAACCATCATGCGTGCGCGAATTACAGATGAAGTCCCTGCTGGAGTTGTTTACACAACTTTCCACTTCCCAGAAAGCGGCGCAAACGTCATTACAACTGATTTCTCTGACTGGGCAACAAACTGTCCTGAATACAAAGTAACTGCTGTTGAAATTACTCCTAGTGCCCAAGGCCCAGGTGCCATGGTTGAGACTCATATTGATGGAGATGTTCAACTAGCATCAATTATTCGCATGGCTAATCAGATTGCCGCAAACTTTCCGGCAACAGATGCCCCTGAAGTTAAAATGGCTCACCACATAGTTCAGTTCTGGACCCCAGTGATGATTGAGCGTTTACACAAAGATGTTGATAAATCGTTACTCTCACCAATTGCCCTAAAGGCTCTTGAAGTTATGTTAGTTGCTAAGTAATTCTCTGACTTGCTGAGCTAGCTGACCGTAACCAACGTTTTGAATCTCAAGGGGCAAACCAATATTTGCTGCTGCTTGTGAGGCTAGTTCTTCTAATTCTTTACTTGGTTGCTGGGCCAACCAGATCACTCGTGAGTAGTTCTTAAAGTAATCATCGCGAAGCTCAGGCCGCTTATCTAAACCCAGTTCAACCATGACACTTCGATGAAATGACTTAACAAGAAAGTCTGTCAAAAAGTATGTGCCAGCATCTGATTCCATGATCTCTTCGATTTTTTTGGAACCTGCAAAAATGTCATAGCAATGGTTTCCACCTAGACGCTTCACGCCATGGGTTGCAATGACCGTATCGAGTGCTCCATATGTTCCGCAGTCAGCGTATGCAACTGCGCACTTTGAATGCTTGTCTTTGATTTCAGTGAGCAGCGAATCAACTTCACCGGCAATCTTTTCTGGACGATTGTGGAGAAGCGGAGGTAGGGGATAGATAGTGATATCGAGTGATTCTGCGCCTGCAATATCGGCAATATGGGTAGCAAGTGCCCCGCAGGCAACTACGCCAACGTTCATGCAGGAAAAGCGAGACGTTCAACGAACTTATCGTTGAAATCTTCGCGATCAGATAATTCGATGTAGTCAATGGCTTCGAGTAAAGATTGTGCGCCATTTCGCTCTTGGGCAGATAGCAACACCATCTTCGCGCCTTCGCCTGCAACGTTACCTGCAGACATAATGCGCATCACTGAGAGCTTTGGAACTAAACCAATCTTTACTGCAGATGAAGGAGAGAGATAAGAACCGAAGGAGCCAGCAAGTAAAACTTGTTGGATTTCAGATTCCTGCACACCAAACTCTTCAAGCAGTAGCGCCCAACCTGTGGCAATAGCTGCCTTAGCAAATTGAAGTTCGCGAACATCGCGCTGAGTTAAAAAGACGCAATCAGATAAATCGCCCACTTCTTTACTCCACGTAAGAACAAAGACGCGCTCACCTTCACGTGTAACGAGTCGACTTGCTAGCTTTGGCGAAATTGTCAGGGCAGCTTCATCTGAAACAAACTTGCCTGAGTGATCAAGTAAGCCCACTTGAACCAAAGATGCACAAGCATCAACTAATCCTGAACCACAGATACCAACTGCAGGGGTGTCATCAATAGTTCCAATTTCAAGTTCACCATCAACAACTTTGATAGTTTCAATCGCACCAGATGCTGCTCTCACACCGCACTTAATACTGGCAGCTTCAAAGGCAGGACCAGCAGGTGCAGCCGTTGCAAGAATCTTGTCACCATCACCTAAAACAATTTCACAGTTTGTGCCAACATCGATAAATAATCGCAAGCGCTTATCGCGATCCATTCCAGAGGCAAGAGCGCCAGCGATAATGTCGCCACCAACGTATGCACCCAGTGAAGGCAAGATGACAGCCTTGGCAAGTGGATGAACTGCAATGCCAATCTCTTTCACATCAATATTTGGATAGGCCGCACTTGCCATAATAAATGGAGCAACGCCTAGTGGTTCTGGATCAATGCCAAGGAGAAGCTGCGTCATAGTGGCATTGCCTGCGATTGCTAATTCATAAACATGGTGAGGATTAACCCCTGCTTCAACACAGACCTCTTGAGTGAGCTGATTAAGGGTTTCTTGGGCTAATCCACTTAGTTTTGCCAGTGCATCAGGATCTAGCATCGTTGCACTAATGCGTGTGATGACATCTGCGCCAAATGGTTGCTGCTTATTGAGCATTGATTTAACGGCTACTGGAGTTCCAGTGTTGAGATCAAGCAGAGTAGCCACAACAGTGGTTGTTCCTAGGTCATATGCAATTCCATAGCGGACTGCTGTTGTGTCGCCAGCTTCAATACCTAAGAAATCTTGATCAACAAAGACGGCAGTTACTTTGTAATTTGATGCACGCAAGATTCGGGGCAGATCTCGCATGGAAGCAAGGCTGGCCGTGCCCTCAAGGTCATCAACGGCGTCAAAGATGCGCACAATGTCAGTGCGTTGATCAGAAAGAGAAGGCTCTTCCAATTCGATGTAACGCTTTTGAAC
>JBEATO010000070.1:0-7002 GCA_041161945.1 Actinomycetota bacterium | reverse complement strand
ATGTGCCAAGCAGTTGAACCTTGCACCAACATACACAATGCTTGTTCATCACTTACTCCATTTGGTATTTCAATCATCGCAGCAGAGTGAGCACGGGCTTTTTGAGCATATCCCCCGCTATCAACTGGTGCTAGAACACGGCGCCCGTTAGCAATACCAACAACTTCAATACCTGGGACTAATGGAAGTTTTTGGGGTGAAAGATAAGAGTTTTCAGTTTGATGTGTATCGGCATAGTTGATACCAATTGACGTTACTTCTATTACTTCTTGTCCAGGACCAGGAACTGGCTCTGAGAGATCAACTAAGTGCATGGATTCTGGACCGCCAAAAGCGGTGATTTGTATTGCCTTCATTTTTTATCCTTTAGTTGCGCCTAGAGTTAAACCTGAAACAAACTGCTTACGTAAAACAAGGAAGAGAATGATTGTTGGAGCTGCAACAATGCTGGCGCCCGCAGCAAGCAAATTAAAGTCTGTCACATACTGTCCCTGCAGCTGGCGCAGAGCAGAAGTAACTGGACGCTTGGAATCCTCAGACATCAAAATCAGCGCCCAGAAGAAGTCGTTGTAAATCCAGCAACTCATTAACACACCAAGGGCTGCTAGAGGTGGACGAAGCAACGGCAACATAACGTTCCAGTAATGTCTAAAGACTGAACAGCCATCGAGAATCGCTGACTCTGAAATTTCCTTTGGAACTGTCTTCATGTATGAAGAGAGAACGAAGGTCGCAAAACCAACTTGGAATGCTACGTGGATAAGAATAATTCCAAAATAGTTGTTATAGAGCAATGATCGGTTTCCGAAAAGATCACCAATCTTGATGTATAGCCAGAACACTGGAATATAAGTTGCAATAGTTGGCAACATATTTCCGGCGGTAAAGAAGAGTAGAAGAGTGAGATTGAATCTAAATGAGTAGCGAGAGACGACGAAGGCAATGAGTGAGCCTAAGAATAAGATCAAAATAACGCTAGGTACCATCACATAGAGAGTATTCAAGAAGTATTTCGTTAAACCCATTACTCGAAAAGCTTGGAAGTAGTTATCTAGGTTTAAATTACGTGGCCAAGAAAAAACACCGTAGGAAATAATGTCGTTATATGGACGAAGTGAAGTCCATAATGTCCAAAGGATTGGAAAGATCCAGACAAAAGCGAAGAAGCCGATGATGGCAGAGATGAAGTTGTCTTTAACCTTTTGCTTATTCTTATAAGCTTTATTTTGAACGATAGTCGCACTCACTGGAGGTCCTCCTTAAAGACATTGCGCAGGTAAACAAGGATTGGCACAACGCAGAGCACCAGCGCAATAACTGAATAGGCCGCACCCTTCATCGAAATACCCTGTCCGGCAAAGTTTTGGAAGGCCAAAATATTGAGCAGTGGCCATGCCGTAGATGTGCCATAAATAATGTAAACAAGGTCAAAAGCACGCAGAGAATCGATAATCGTGATCACCAAAATGATCACATTGACCGGTCGCATCGTAGGAAAAATGATTTTTCTAAAAGTCTGCCACTCTGTCGCACCATCGATTGCAGATGCTTCACGAAGGGATGAATCAAAGGCCTTTAAGCCAGCTAAATAAAGCAACATGATGTAACCAATATGGCGCCAGGAGGCCAAAGCCATAATCACATAGCTATTGATGTCGTAGTTACCCCAGATAGAAATAGCGTTTCCAATATCTCTACCCATTACGCCTTGCACAAAGCCACCAGGCTGGAGCATGAAGTTCCAGATAATTCCGATAATAGCTAAGGAAAGAACTACAGGGATATAGAAAATAGTTTCATAAATCTGGTGACCCTTAATTTTGCGATCAAATTGATAAGCTAACAAAATGCCAAGTGGTGTTGCAATAAATGTAAACCACAGTAACCAGACGACGTTGTTTTTTAGCGCATCATAGAAAACTGGTGAATCAAAAAATATATTTTTGTAGTTTGCAAGGCCTGCCCATTTAATGTCACCGACATTAATACCGTTCCAGTAAGTAAAAGAAAGAACGACTGTGATGAGTGTAGGTGCCCATAAGAAAACTATCTGCAATAAAGTGGGAATACCTACGAATGTACTGAGCGTAAACCGATCATTGCGGGAAAGGGAACGGCGACTGCGAACATTTCTGTCCACAGCCGCCGTTTTCATTTCTTAACCCTAGTCTAATTCGTTAATTTTAACGAATTAAAGTGCAGGTAGTGCATCCCATTGTGCTTGAGTGCTATCAAGAATCTTTGTGAGATCTTTTGGATTCTTAAGGAAGCTCTGAATTGCTGGACCAACAACTGGGCCAGCAAAGTCACCGCGAGTATCGCGGTCAAGGAAGAAGCCGATGTTCTTAGCTGCGCCAAGAACTGCAAGCTTCTGCTTGTTGAATGCATCGTATGAAGATGTATCGAAGTCGCTGCTGATGTAGATGCTTGTATCTCCAGCGGCAACTGCTGCATCAATACCTTCCTTTGATCCCAAGAATCCAGCAAGGTCTGCTCCACCTTCGACGTTGTTACCGTTTGCGGCAACTGAAATACCGTCAAGTGGTGCATCAATTGAGTCAATACCGTACTCTGGATTGATTTCTGGGAATGGAACGATCCATAGATCGTCATAGTCTTCTTGTGACTTCGCTAGGAAGTCATTAGCAAACCATGAACCCATCATCATGGCGCCGCACTTCTTCTGTAGTAGAAGATCGCGCATGCCATCCCATGAGATATCAAGAACGTTCTTGTTCATGTATGGAGCCAATTGGCCCATGTAATTGAAGACTTCTACAACCTTGGCATCTGTCCACTGCTCTTTGCCGTTAAGCAAGTCAATGTGGAATTGGTATCCGTTAAGACGCATGTTGAGAATATCGAATGTTCCCATTGCTTCCCAGCCGCCCTTATCGCCAAGCGCGTAACCAACTAGACCCTTTTTCTGTGTTGCTTCACAGAGTTTGATTAGGTCATCCCATGTTGCAATGCTCTCTGGGTCAAGACCCAATTCCTGCATTGTTGACTTACGGTAGTGAAGTCCCCATGGGTAGTAAGTAGTAGGAATGATGTACTGCTTGCCATCTGAAGGATTTGTTGCACCTTGGATTGCAGCAGCTGAAAGTGAACTTCCAAGAGCCTTTACCTGCTCTGAAACATCAGCTAGTAGGCCAGCATCTGCACGTGCATTGGTACGCCATCCTGCCATCCAACCAAATGCATCATCTGGTGTTCCTTGCAAAATCTGAACGAAGTTATTCTGGAAGTCATCTGAGTTAACTGCCTGTGAAATAACTTTGTTGCCAGTCTTTGCTGTGTATGCATCGTTTGCTGCGATCGCAATCTTTGCACCAGCATCACTTAGATTTCCACGAATTGTGAAGCGAACATCTCCAGTGACTTGCTTCTTTCCACAACCAGCAAGAAGTGATCCACCAGCAACTAGTCCAGCTCCACCGATTGCAGCACCCTTAAGTACTGAACGACGGGAAATGCCATTGTTTACATCTGACATTGTTTTCCTATTCTCTAGAGTTGAGCCTTTCGAAAGGTCATCAGGTTTTGAAGGGGTCAAGGCCTGGTAACACGCTCAACCTAGAGGTCATACCATTGAACAGATAGGCCTATGAGGTAACGAATTGATTACATTTACGCGTAAATTGCCGTTTTTTGGCTACTTTTTGCCGCCAAAGAGCCGTGAGAGTAAACCTGGCTCTTTAGGTTCATTTTGGTGGCCTTGGCAGCGATCCTTTTTGGCTACCCCAGCTAGGGCCTGCTCAATATGTTGGCCACAGCCTGACCAGGTTGGCTTTTGGCACTTACGGCATGTAGTTCTGCTGCACATAATCATTTTCCTCTTCTAGTTAGTTACGAGCGTTGGTAATGCCGCTGGTGAATTTATCCATGTCAGATATCCACCATCGAGATTAATGGGGTTAAAGCCAAGTTCTTTTAGCAACATTGAGGCTGTGTGGCCGCGTTGGCCCACTTGGCAGTTCACGAGCAGGTTCTTGTTTGTGATTTCAGATTGGCGTTCTCGGATTTCATCAACTGGAATGTTGATTGCTCCAGGAATCATTCCTTTTCCACATTCGCTAATACTGCGAACATCAAGAAGGGTGTAACCCTTATCCATGTATTCATGGATTTCATCCCACTGCGCAACTTGAGTTAGACCAGAAACGATATTTTCAGCAACATAACCCAGCATATTCACTGGATCTTTTGCTGAGCTAAATGGTGGTGCATATGCAAGCTCAAGATCTGCAAGCTCTGGAGCAGTAATTCCACCGCGCATTGCAGTTGCAATAACATCAATGCGCTTATCCACACCTTCAGTTCCAACTCCTTGCGCACCAAGAATCTCACCTGTTGTTGGTTCGAAAATAAGTTTCAAACTCATCTGTCTTGCATCTGGGTAATACCCAGCATGTGAACTTGGATGAGTATGAATAGATTGATAAGCGCGGCCCGCTGACTTAAGGCGCTTTTCATTCCATCCGGTTGTTGCAATCATCAAGTCAAAGACTTTAACAATGGCCGTACCAATGGTTTTGACGGGACGGATTGAACGTCCAGAAATATGGTCAGCAACAACGCGACCATGGCGATTTGCTAAATTGGCAAGTGGAACAAGGGTTGCACTGCCATCCAGGGCATCTGTCTTTTCGGCAGCATCGCCAACAGCATAGATATCTAGATTGCTTGTGCGATTGAAATCATCAACTTTGATTCCATTTCTCGTGCCAATTGTTAGGCCAGCTGCCTTAGCTAAGGAAATCTCTGGGCGCACACCAATCGCCAAAATAACTATCTCCGCCGGCACAGTGTCACCATTTGAGAGCTCAACGCTTTCTGCGCCGATGCTGACAACACTTGATCCAAGATAGAGATTGACGCCCTGCTTAACCATTTCGTTAGAAACCAAAGTAGCGAGCTCTGGATCTAGCGGCATCAGGACTTGGTCGGTTGCTTCAACGAGTGATGTCTTAATTCCTTTATGGATTAAGTTCTCAGCGATTTCAACACCAATGAATCCGCCGCCAATAACCACTGCGCTTTTTGGCTTTGCGTTCACATGGGCAGCTATCTTTTCAACATCCTCAACTGTTCGAAGTGTCATGCCTCTTTCAATTCCTGGAAGAGGCGGCACAACTGGAGAGGCACCAGGACTGAGTATTAACTTGTCGTAATTAATTTCATGAGTTTCATGACTATCAAGATTCTTAATGGTGACTGACTTCTTGATTGGATCAATACTCATAACTTCTGTATTCACGCGAACATCTAGACGAAAGCGTGCATGTAATGATTCAGGTGTCTGCAACAACAACGAACTTTCCTGCTCAATGACTCCACCGACGTAATATGGCAAGCCGCAGTTGGCATAGGAAACATGCCCGCTTTTCTCAAGAACAATAATTTCAGCATCTACATCTAATCGGCGCAAACGGGTTGCTGCAGACATACCACCAGCTACGCCACCAATAATGACTGTGCGCATTAGTTACTCACCAAAGGTAGGCCGGCATTAGCCCAATCAATGACTCCACCGTTCATGTTGAAGACATTGGTAAATCCAGCCTCCTGCATGACTTTTACAGCTTGACCTGAACGATTGCCACTACGACAGTAAACGGCGTACGTTGCATTCTTATCAAGTGCCGCAATTTCGTTTTCAAAGTTGCCGCTCTGGAAATCAATCAGACGTGCACCCTCTATGTAGCCTTCAGCAAACTCTGCCGGTGTGCGAACATCTAGTGTGACAACACCTGGTTCAGTAATCTTGGATGAAAACTCTGTAACACTTAAATCGATTGCCCCTGAACTTGAGGAACAACCTGCTAACAGTAAAACCGAGGCAATTAAAATCACGATTTTTTTCATAGTGCCCCCTTAGGCCAAACTTAGAAATAGCTTTTGAAGCTGCGCTGTTACTGCATCAGAGTTGGAATTGCCCTCAACAATGCATTCTTTGAGGCTGGCAGAAATTAAAGTGAAGGCAGCTGTGTTTACTGCCTTTGAAACTGCAGACATTTGAGTGACGATCTCTTCGCAGTTGCGACCCTCTTCAAGCATGCGAGAAATGGCACCTAACTGTCCCTGAGCTCTCTTGATTCGCTTTGAAATTGCGATTACTTGCTCTTCATCTGAGAGAACATGTGCAATCTTTTTAGTGCTCATCAGCACTTACAACGATCTTGCTCGGCAACGCCCTCTAAAGCTTCTTCTATATGTTGGCCACACCCTGACCATGTGATTTTCTTACAGACTGAGCATGTAGCAGGTGAACACATCTTCATTTCTCCCTAAATAGAGGCTGAGGGAGAAAAACTACCATACCCCGGGGGGTATAGTCAAATACCCGTAATCCGCACGGCAACCAGGGCAACACCAGCCACCAATGCCCAGGCAATCAGGCCCATAACCATTGGGCGTGCACCGATCGCTCGAATTGCCCTCCAACGCACTCCTGTACCAAGTGCAACTAATCCAGCACCAAGTAATAGCTTGCTAGTTAGCACGATTGCGTCATGAATTCCAGTAGGGATCTCAAAAATATTTTGAATTACTGCAACAGCAATAAATCCAAGAACAAAGAATGGAATCAATGGGACCTTGGCAGACTCTTGAGCGTTCTGACCCTGGGCCTTTAGGTACTTGCGATGGCGAAGTGAAAGTATCAAAACAATTGGTGCCAGTAAGCACACACGAGAAAGTTTGATGACAATTGCAGACTTAACTGCGTCATCACCCCAAACAGATGCAGTAGCAATAACTTGACCCACATCATGGACTGCAGCACCTGCCCAGGCACCAAATGTTTGATCGCTTAAACCCATTAAGTTCCCAAGAAATGGCAGGACAAAAATAGAAAGAGTCCCACATAAAGAAATCAAGGCAATTGCATAAGAAGTCTCTTCTTCAGTTGCACGCGTTTGCGGACGAATTGCTGCAACCGCAGTTGCACCACAAACACCAAAACCAACTCCAATAAGTAGACCTAAATCCCCACTCATT
>JBEATO010000014.1:0-2563 GCA_041161945.1 Actinomycetota bacterium | reverse complement strand
GATGCTGGTTCTGATGTTGGTGCCGGCCGTAGTAAAGCTGTTCAACAACCTGATGGAACTTGGCACATCACTGGCACAAAGCGTTACATTACTTCGGGAGATGCGGATTTTTACGACAATGTAATGCACTTTGTTCTTGCTCGTCGCGAAGGTGGCGGCCCAGGAACAAAGGGACTCTCACTGTTTTTAATTCCAAAGTTTATGTTTGATTTAGAAACTGGCGAACTTGGAAAGCGCAATGGCGTTTATGTAACAGCGCTAGAAGATAAAATGGGACTTAACGTTTCGGCTACTTGTGAAGTTAACTTAGGTGAGAAAGAGCCAGCTGTTGGCTACTTGTTAGGTGAAGTGCATGAAGGTATTGCACAGATGTTTAAAGTTATTGAGTTTGCCCGCATGATGGTGGGAACTAAAGCTATTGCAACACTTTCTGCTGGATATCAGCAAGCTCTCTCATATGCCAAAGAGCGTGTGCAGGGCGGAGATATGAAGGTAATGAATGACAAGGCATCACCTCGAGTGACCATCATTAAGCACCCAGATGTGCGCCGCTCATTAATGGTTCAAAAGTCCTACTCAGAGGGCATGAGAGCACTCGTTCTCTACACCGCCTCTATCCAAGATGAGATTGAACTTGCAACTAAAGCTGGCAATAAAGAGCGCACTGAAGATATGGAAAAGCTCAACGATCTTTTGCTTCCAATTGTTAAGGGTTATGGATCAGAGAAGTCATGGACACTCCTTGGCACTGAATCACTACAGACATTTGGTGGTGCTGGATTTACACGTGACTGGCCAATAGAACAATATGTTCGTGATGCCAAGATTGACACACTCTATGAAGGCACAACTGCTATCCAAGGTCTTGATTTCTTCTTCCGCAAGATTGTTAAAGATGGTGGACGGACAATCGGTTTACTGAGTAAAGAAATCAAAGCCTTTGCTGATGCTGGTGGTTCAAATGCTGAAGAAAAGAAAGCGCTACTTAAAGCCTTGGATGATCTCGGTGCAATTATTGGCGTGCTAGTGGGCCATGCGATGGAGTCACAAACAGATGCAGTCAAGATCTACCAAGTTGGTTTGAACACATCACGCTGCCTTATGGCAGTGGGTGACATCATCACTTCTTGGTTATTACTTCGCCAAGCAGATATCGCAGTTGAAAAACTGCCAACTGCAACTGGTAAAGATAAAGATTTCTATACTGGCAAAATAGCTGCTGCGCAGTTCTTTATTAAGAACAACTTGCCTCATATCAGCGCAGATCGAGCCATTGTTGAAGCAACTGATGGCTCCATCATGGAGATTCCTGAAAGCGCCTTTTAAACCGCTATCCTTGCTAGATGCTCACGCGCTATAAAGGAGAAATCCTCACCTTACTCGGCGCTATCTTTTTCTCCTTTAATGGAGTTATTGCCAAGTTAGTTTTAACTTCCGGTCTTTCATCTATGCGCTTAACGCAGGTGCGCTGCGGTGGAGCTTTTGTCTTTCTTGGCATCTTTATGTTTATTCGCTACCGCGATAGGTTAAAAGCTAAAAAACAGGAACTTCCTTGGCTTTTTGCATATGGAATCATTGGTTTTCTTCTTGTCCAGACCCTGTATTTCGTGGCTATCCAGCGTCTTAACGTCTCTGTGGCCCTCATCCTTGAGTTCACTGCGCCTATCTGGATTGTTCTCTGGCTGCGCTTTGTGAAGCATAAAGTTGTGCCGCAGCTGATGTGGATAGCAATCTTTCTAGCATTTGGTGGCCTTGTACTTATTGCCCAGGTGTGGAAAGGCCAAACGTTAGATCCTATTGGTGTTAGCACAGCACTTCTATGTGGAATTGTTTTAGCTGGCTTTTTCTTACTCGGTGAAAAGCTCACAGCTACGCGCGATGTTGAATCATTGATGGTTTATGGACTTGGTTTTGCAAGTGCTGCTTTAGCAGTTGCAATGCCGCTCTGGTCATATCCCACAGATATCTTTTCTAAATCAATGAATCTGCAAGGTCGCTTTGAAGCATTTGATTTACCTGGTTGGGTTTTAATCGCCTGGGTAATTATTATGGGAACAATTGTTCCTTATATGCTCATTCTTAAAGGTTTGAAATTACTCTCTGCTTCAACTAGCAGCGTGATGGGAATGGCAGAGCCAGTATTAGCTGGAGTATTTGCATGGATCTGGTTATCTGAAACTTGGAACTTCATTCAATTAGTTGGTGGCGTGACAGTAATAATTGGAATTATCTTGGCCGATAAGGCCCGTTCAGCTGCGCATTAATTAAGCGCCGAAGGAATTATCTTCTGCTGTTCCAGCTTCACGTTGTTGAGTCCAGTCTTGTCCACCACCAGGGTTTTGTGGCATGTCATAGAAGCGTGCATAGTGAAGCTGGGCAGAGACAGTAATTGTTCTTGTTGGTCCGTTACGGTGCTTAGCAACAATTAAATCTGCCTCACCTGTTCTATTTTGCTGGTCATACATATCATCGCGGTGAAGCAAGATAACTACGTCAGCATCTTGTTCAATAGAACCTGATTCACGAAGATCAGAGAGCATTGGCTTCTTATCTGAGCGCTGTT
>JBEATO010000105.1:0-2729 GCA_041161945.1 Actinomycetota bacterium | reverse complement strand
TCCTTATTCATGGGATCTAAGTAGCACCAGAGTGGCTGGATATTTGCAATCACGCCTAATTGGGCAAAGCGAGATAAATCTTCATTGCGCACGAGTTGGGCATGCACAATGACAGGGCGACGATCCCATGGGGGATTAATGCGTTGCATCGCTTCAATTGCATCTAAAGCCTGCTTAACGGCGGCGTCACCAATGGCATGTAAATGCACTTGGTATTGCAATGCATCGTATGCAACGAGTGCATTGAGCAGTTCGTCATCACTCCAGATGGCAATCCCGCTTGAGGATGGATCATCTAAATAAGGCTGCGTTAAATGCGCTGTACCTGCCGAAAGCGCACCATCGAGTAAAAACTTGATGCTATTGGCTTGTAGTTGTGATGGATTATCTAGTTCTAGACATTGCTCACGAATTTCATTGAAATCATCTATGTCACCAGACCATGTTGTTGGTGTTGCAAGAAGTGAGAGATTAAAAGCGATTGTTAGCTGGTTAGTTGTGGCTGCAGCGATATAGGCATGTGCCATATCTTTTTCACACCAGGCATCAATAGCTGCGACTACGCCAACCTTTCGATATTCGGCGCAGGCATAGGTGATTGCGGCAATATCGCTCTCGATGGTGTTTGCTGGAGCATGATTTAAAACTAAGGCTATGGCAGATGGCTCACGCAAGGTTCCTTTAGCGCAGCCATCGCTATTTCGAGCAATGGTGCCGCCTTGGGGATCTTTCGTTGCACTTGTTATTCCTGATAATTCAATGGCCTTGCTGTTCACCCAAATAGTGTGGTGATCTACAGCATGCAACACAACGGGGCGATCGCTAACAACTTCATCTAGCCACTTGGCATCAAAGTCTCCGCCTTCAATAATGGCGGCTTCATATGCACCGCCGATAATCCAGGGAGTTGTTGGGTTTGCTAGAGCAAAAGCTTTTACTTGGGCTTTGATTTCTTCAATGCTATTGATGCCATTAATTTTTGGTCCAGCTGCTTCACGACCTGCAAATATTGGATGAGCATGTCCATCTAGAAAAGCAGGGATGACAAAGGCGCCGTTGAGATCAATTGTTGTCTCTGCGGTGAACTCTTTTGTTTGTTCACCAGTTGCAATAATAATTGAATCTTTAACGAGTAAGTCATGAAAGATTTCTTGCCCAGAAGACCAAAAGCGCGCGTTTGTATAAAGCGTGCTCATTTATGAATTAATGTATTAGTAAGTAACTGGGCAGGTTAGTGTGCGAGTAATACCTGCAACACCTTGAACCTTTGACAAAATTACTCGGCCGAAATCTTCCATGCTGGGTGCTTCTGCACGCATGATGACATCGTAAGGACCAGTAACACCCTCAGCCAGAGTTACACCAGCGATAGCTGAAACAGCCTTTGCTACGGATGACGCTTTGCCGACCTCGGTTTGAATCAAAATGTAGGCCTGTATTGACATAAGAGTTTCCTTTCGTTGGTGGGTAAAGGCTACTTCAGAGATATAGCAACTGGCTAGTCGATTACTCTTCTCACTATGACCTTGAATGAAGCCCAGATAATCGGCGTGCTTGCCGAGATCTTTGGCACCAACCACCGAGGCGTTCAGGTTGGAATTGGCGATGACGCTGCAGTTGTTGCTACAGGCAAACACACGGTCATCACAACCGATATGGCAGTTGAAGGAACGCACTTTAATTGCCAGTGGTCAGGTGCATTTGAGATTGGTCGCAAGATTGCTGCGGCAAACCTGGCAGATATCTATGCCATGGGTGCCACTCCTACCTATCTAGTTGCAGCCGTTACTTTGACTGGTGATGAGTCCATGGAGTGGATTTCTGAACTTGCTCAGGGAATCAAACATGAAGCTAGTAGTTGCGGGGCGGTAGTTGTCGGCGGGGATTTAGCGCGAGGTCCGGTAAAAGTAATTTCAATGAGTGCTTTAGGTGAAGTAGATAACGCTGTTACACGATCTGGTGCACAAGTAGGGGATTCGATTTATTTATCATCACTTCCCGGGTGGTCTGCAGCAGGTCTTGCATCTATTGAAAAAACAGAGCTCAGTGATTTAGAGAGCTATGCCGTAGAAGAGTTTTGTGCACCCACACTCGATTATTCAATGGCAGTTGCTTTTGCAAATAAAGGTGCACATGCAATGTGTGACATCAGTGATGCCCTTGTGATTCAAGCCGAGCAGTTAGCTCAGGCATCTGGCGTGCAGTTAGTTTTTGATTCACAATCCTTTAAGGCAAGTGAAGAGTTTGCCCAGCTATCTGAGTTGGCAGAGGCTACGGGCGTTGATGTGTGGCAGTGGATATTTGCAGGTGGAGAAGACCATGTTTTCCTGGCCACCGGAAAAGATCTACCGGGACTTTGCGTGGGAGTAGTTAAAGAGGGCAGTGGTGTAAGTGGTTTAGAAATGAAAAAAGCGCCAGATACCTGGCGCCATTTCAGTTAAGCAAATTTAGTTAGCGTGTAACTTTTCCAGCCTTGAGGCATGAAGTACAGACGTTTTGACGCTTTGTGCTTCCGTTAACCAAGGTGCGGATGCGCTGAATATTTGGATTCCAGCGGCGACGTGTCTTTACCTGAGAGTGTGAAACGTTATTGCCAAAGCTGGGGCCTTTGCCACAGATATCGCATGTTGATGCCACAGCGGTACTCCTCTTATATGTGAAGGTAAGTAAGTCCTTAACGGACAAGGCGAAAGGATATCGCGAACGTAGGGGCTGACGCCAATCAAGGG
>JBEATO010000007.1:0-9165 GCA_041161945.1 Actinomycetota bacterium | reverse complement strand
TAACGCATTGCATCAAAGCGAGCTAAGTTTGAAGAACACTCAGATGGTGCGATTAAGTAATACGCAGCAAGGGCATATTCAAAGTTAGGTGCAGATACTTCAACGATTTCAGCACCTGCAGCTGCAAGTAATTCAAGTGATTCTTCAAAACGAGTGCGCACACCCTTTTGGTAGCCATCACCATTGAGCTCTTTAACAACACCGATCTTCATTCCCTTAACGTTGCCTGCCTTAGCAGCAGCAACTACTGCAGGAACTGGAGCGTTAATTGAAGTTGAATCTTTTGGATCATGACCTGCAATTGCTTCATGCAAGAGAGCAGCATCTAATACCGTTCGAGCACATGGGCCTGCTTGATCAAGGGATGAAGAGAAAGCAACAAGGCCATAACGCGAAACTCCGCCATATGTTGGCTTCACTCCCACAGTTCCAGTAACGGCTGCAGGTTGGCGAATCGATCCACCAGTATCAGTGCCAATGGCAAGTGGTGCTTCAAATGCGGCCAATGCTGCAGCTGATCCGCCACCAGAACCGCCAGGAATACGTGTTAGGTCCCATGGATTGTGCGTTGGACCATATGCAGAGTTTTCTGTAGAAGAACCCATCGCGAATTCATCCATATTTGTCTTACCTAAAATTACAATGCCATTTTTCTTTAAATTAACAACAACAGTTGAGTCATATGGTGGGCGCCAGCCTTCAAGAATCTTGGAGCCACATGTTGTTGGAATTCCCTTTTGTGTCATCACATCTTTGAGCGCAAGTGGTACCCCAGCTAAAGGTGAGAGCTTCTCTCCACTTTTGCGCTTTGCATCAACAGCTGCAGCTTGAGCAAGTGCACCTTCAGTGTCAACATGCAAGAAGGCATGAACATCTTTATCAACTGCTGAAATTTGATCTAGGTGAGCTTGCGTTAGCGCAACTGAAGTAATTTCCCCACTAGCTAATTTGCTAGCCATCTCTGATGCGGAGTGACGAATCATTCTTCACCCAAAATCTGAGGAACGCGAAAACGTTGTTCTTCTTGGGCAGGTGCACCAGAGAGTGCATCAGCTGGTGAAAGTGATGGAATAACTACATCGGGACGAAAAACGTTACGAAGTGGCAATGGGTGTGACGTAGCAGGAACATCAGCGCTAGCAACTTCTTGCACGCGAGCCACTGCATCCAAGATGACAGTGAACTCATTTGAGAGTGCGACTAACTCTTCATCACTCATTTCAATGCGAGCAAGGCCGGCAAGCTTTGCTACATCATCACGGGAAAGGCTGGTCATGGGTGTGAGTCTAATTAACTTCGCACTTAACTGCGAATTTGCCCATCTCCTGTAACGATCCAGGTAGTGGTCGTCATAGCTTCAAGACCCATAGGCCCACGGGCATGGAGTTTTTGATTTGAAATTCCAATTTCAGCTCCAAATCCCATTTGCTCACCGTCGGTAAATCGTGTTGAAGTATTGACCATCACGGCTGCGCAATCACTCAACGCAATAAAGCGATCAGCATTGCCCTTATTTTCAGTGATGATGGCTTCAGTGTGTTTGGTGCCGAATTTAGCAATGTGCTCACTGGCAGCATCAACTGAATCAACAATCGCAACATTCATCTCAAGAGTTCCGTACTCCGTGCACCAATTCTCCTCCGTTGCCGCACTCATAGGAATTGAGCCAGCTAGAGCTAAAACTTGTGCATCCCCATGCAGAATAACTCCTGCATCATGTAGAGCTTTCAAGGCAACTGGGGCAAAATCTTTTGCAATTGCTTTATGAATCAATAGGGTCTCAGCAGCATTGCACACACTTGGACGCTGTGTCTTTGAGTTGATAATGATTGGAAGTGCCTTAGCAAGATCAGCAAATTCATCGATAAACACATGACAAACGCCGGCTCCCGTTTCAATCGTTGGCACAGTCGACTCATCTACAACCATACGAATGAGGGAAGCACTCCCCCGTGGAATTACCAGATCCACTTTGCCACGAGCATTTAACAAAGCTTTAACTGTCTCACGATCATCTGATGGCACTAGTTGGATGACATCTGGAGAAATCTTTGTATTCTTGAGTGCATCACGCATAACAGTTACGAGGATTTGATTACTCGATGCTGCACTTGAAGACCCGCGAAGGAGCGCGGCGTTACCTGACATCAATAAAATGACTGCAGCATCGACTGTCACATTTGGACGAGCCTCATACACCATTCCAATAACACCGAATGGCACAGTAACTTGCTTCAGGTCGATGCCATTGGGCAAAGTCGAATGACGCAATGTGATTCCAAGTGGATCAGGCAACTTACTTACTTGGCGTGCTCCAGTAGCGATTCCTTCTACTCTTTGCGGAGTAAGTAGCAATCGATCAAGTAGCGCGGAGTTAATCTGTGCTGCACGAGCACGCACCATATCTTCTTCATTAGCAGCAATAATTTCAGCGCTTCTAGAAAGAATCGCATCTGCAATTGCATTAAGAGCAGCGCTGCGCTCAGCACCTGTTGATGTACTTAGAGTCCGTGCGGCTGCGCGAGCAGTATCTGCCATCTCATTGATCATTTGTTGACTCATTTAAATCAACACCAAATCATCTCGGTGGACTAGTTCGCGCTCATACTCAGCACCCATTTCTGCGGCCAGTTCTTTTGTGGAGCGGCCCAGCATCTTTGGTAGATCCTCTGAATCAAAGGCAACTAAACCACGTGCAATCACAACACCGTCTGGTCCTACTAATTCGATTGCATCTCCTGCAATAAACTCACCCTCAACTGCAGTCACACCTGCTGGAAGCAATGAAACACCACGCTCCAAAATTGCTTTCACTGCACCTGCATCTAAAACTAATTTGCCGTGTGGCTTAGTTGCATGCGCCAACCACAGTAGGCGTGATGTTGTCTTGCTTGCTTGTGCATGAAAGTGAGTACCAAAATCCTGACCAGCTAAAGTTTTATCAGCATCTTCTAGAGATGTCAGCAGCATTGGGATACCGGCAGAGGTTGCAATGCGCGCAGCTTCAACCTTAGTAACCATTCCCCCGCTGCCAACTCCGGAAGATCCTGCACCACCCAAAGTCTCATTTTCGATATCTGCAACATTTGCTACTTCGTGAATACGTTTTGCTCCAGCCTGTGTTGGTGGAGCGTCATAGAGCGCATCAATATCAGATACAAGAACTAACAAATCTGCGCTAATTAGAAGTGCTACTAATGCAGCAAGTCGATCATTATCGCCGAAACGAATTTCACCAGTACCAACTGTGTCATTTTCATTAATGATTGGAACGACTCCAAGTTGCAGCAAGCGATAAAGAGTGCGCTGGGCGTTTTGGTAGTGAGAGCGGCGCACAACATCTTCAGTTGTAAGCAATACTTGCGATGCCGTAATTGAATGGCGATTAAAGCTCTGGGTGTATTGGGCAATCAGAAGGCCTTGGCCAACTGATGCTGCCGCTTGCTGCGTTGCTAAATCTTTTGGACGCGTAGTTAAACCCAATGGAGCAAGACCAGCAGCGATAGCTCCAGAGGAAACAACGACTACTTCAGATCCACGTGCTTTGCATGCAGCAACAAGATCTACAAGTTTATTGACCGCATCAGCATCTAGTGCAGAACCGGCTTTACCGGTGAGAGAGGATGAGCCAATCTTGATGACGATTCGCTTTGCAGAAGTAATCTGCGCTCGGCTCACTTGTCATCTCCATCCTCTGATTCATTCACTTCAACAACTGAAATCTTAGGTGAATGTGGGTCTTCAATGTTGTATTCCCACTGCTTTGCAATCTCGTCATCGCTAAGAACATCATCAACACGCTCGGTCTGCTGCCATGTTGATTCAAGACGTGAATCCTCACCACGGCGATGCAAGTGACCAGCAAGCTGCTCTGCTCCAGCTTCAATTGTTGGCTCCCAATCAAACACAACTTGTGTGAGGCCATCACCAATACGAACTTCACTTCCTGCAACAGCGCCCTTTTTAAAGAGATCTTTTTCAACACCTAATTGCGCTAAGCGATCAGCTAAGTAACCAATTGCTTCTGCATTCTTAAAGTTAGTTTGGCGCACCCAGCGCTCAACCTTTTTGCCACGAACATTAAATGAACCATCGGCATTAGCTTTAACTTCAAAGCCAGAGTCATCGACGGCAACTGGACGCAAAATAATGCGTGTGCGAACTTCAATTGCTGCTGCAGCTGCGCGATCCTTTTGAATCAAACGAGCCATTGCATAAGTCAATTCTTGTAGACCAGCACGTGATGCAGCAGAGACTTGATAGACCTCATAGCCACGCTCGCGCAATTCGTCTTCAACCATATCTGCCATGGCTTTTCCATCAGGGATGTCGGTTTTATTAAGCGCGATGATTCGCACTCGATCTTCTAAGCCACCATAAATCGCTAATTCATTTTCGATAATTTCAAGGTCTTGCACTGGATTGCGATCTGTTTCCAGAGTTCCACAGTCCAACACATGCACAAGTGCAACGCAGCGCTCGACATGGCGTAGGAATTCAAGGCCTAAACCTTTTCCTTGGCTTGCACCTGGAATTAATCCTGGAACATCAGCAACGGTAAAACGTGTTTCACCTGCTTGAACAACACCTAAATTTGGTGCAAGAGTGGTGAATGGATAATCAGCAATCTTTGGACGGGCTGCAGAAATAGCTGCAATGAGTGATGACTTTCCAGCACTTGGATAACCAACGAGCGCGATGTCTGCAACTGATTTAAGTTCAAGGAAAAGTGTGCGCTCTTCACCTGGTTCACCTAATAAAGCAAAACCTGGTGCACGTCGCTTTGATGAAGACAAAGCCATATTTCCAAGGCCACCAAAACCACCTTGGGCTGCAATAAAAGTTGTTCCAGTTCCAACAAGATCGGCGATCTGTTCACCGGCAGCATCAAAGACAACTGTTCCATTTGGAACACCCAGGATTAAATCATCACCTTGGTGTCCATCTTTGCGATCGCCATAACCTTGATGGCCTGAGGTTGCTTTGCGGTGAGGTGAATGATGAAAATCGAGCAGGGTTGTAACACTTGGATCAACAACCAGAATTACATCGCCGCCGCGTCCACCATTACCGCCATCTGGTCCGCCCAGTGGTTTAAATTTTTCGCGCTTAACAGAAACGCAGCCATCTCCACCTTTTCCGGCAGATGCGTAGAGAGTCACACGATCAACAAATGTTGTCATGTCTTTACTCCCTTCACTGCAGAAAATAAAAAAGCGAGCCGTGTGATTACGGCTCGCCCTTTTTAGAGAAACCTTTTATAGAGCTACCGGAACCACAACATTCACTACGCGACGTCCGCGAGCGCGACCGTATTCAACTGCACCAGCTGCTAATGCAAACAGTGTGTCGTCCTTACCGCGTCCAACGTTCTTGCCTGGGTGAAAATGTGTTCCGCGCTGGCGAACTAGGATTTCGCCTGCATTTACTTCTTGTCCGCCAAAGCGCTTGATACCAAGGTATTGCGCATTTGAATCGCGACCGTTTCGTGTCGAGGAGACACCCTTCTTACTTGCCATTTATTTATCCCTTACTTCGCGCCGTTGATGGCGGTAATTTTTACGAGAGTCTGCTTAGCGCGGAATCCCTGACGACGACGGTGACCTGTCTTGTTCTTGTAACGCAAAATATCGATTTTTGGTCCCTTAGTCTCTTCAAGAACTTCGCCTGTGACCTTAACGCCAGAGAGAAGCTTTGGATCTGAAGTAACAGATGCACCATCTACTACGAGCACTGCAGGAAATGAAACAGTTGCGCCAACAGCAGCATCGATACGATCGACGGTGACTGTGTCTCCAACTGCCACTTTTTCCTGATGGCCGCCAGCTTTAACGATTGCGTACACGTGTAACTCCAGTTCATTTTTAGCCCATGGAGCAGAACCAAAGGTTCCTTCGGGCAGAGGTTAAGGGTACGGAACCTCTAGGCCAGGGTCAAATTGCGATATCTAGCCCTTTTGGGCGATACGGGTCAAGGCCTTTTCTAGGGCGTAAATCGGATCACTAGCCGCACCTTTTACTTGGGCATCTGCCAGGGCGATGGCCCCAACAGCATCAGCAATTTGAGCTGGTGTCCATCGATTTAACTGTCTGCGGGCCTTATCAATTTGCCATGGAGCCATACCTAATTGCCCAGCTAATTCAAAAGATTTCACGCCGCGATTAGCACCTGAAACTTTAGCGAGTGAGCGAAGTGATGAAGCAATAGCACTTGTAATCATTACTGGATCAGTTCCAGTTTCTAGTGCGCTTCGAAGAGCAATTAACGCTGCAGGCAAATTACCTTCCAGTGTTGCATCGGCAACATCAAATCCAGTTGTTTCAACTCTGCCCTGATGAAACTTATCAATTATTACTTCATCGATTGTTCCAGCGGGTGCATCTGCTGCAATCTGTCCAATTGCTGATTGAAGCTCACGCAAATCATTGCCCAACGCTCCCACTAAAGCTGAAATTGCTCCTGGGGTTGCTTTGCGTTGTAAATCAAGAAAAAGGTTACGAACAAACTCCTCTTTCTCTGCTTCTTTCTTAATCGGCTCACACGCAATTATCTCTGGCTTAACTTTCTTAATTGCATCCAGTAGCGCTTTGCCTTTAACGCCACCTTTGTGCACAAAGACAACTGTGGTCGAAGAATCTGGGGAATCTAAGTAACGAGTGACTTCATCTTTAGAATCTTCTGGCAAATCCTGTAAATCACGGATGATTAATCCACGGCGCTCTGAAAACAATGAGGGAGCAAGCGAGTCTGCAATGTCGCCAACAAGTAGGTCTGCTGCAAAGAGAGTAGTGATTTCACATTTCTCATCTTTAAGTTGGGCGGTGAGCTTGGTTAATGCTCTGTCTGCAAGAGCAGCCTCTGATCCCAGAATAAGGTAGAAGGAATTCATAATGCATCTACCCCCATCTAATGAGATTAAACCGACCTTTGGCTCTGCGCACTGTGAATTGATGATTTCGCACTTGAACTGCAACGGCACCATCTATATCTGTACGTAAAACCTCTGAGCCGAGTCTAGCCAGCGCCTGCAGAGTTTGCACCGCTGGGTGGCCATAAGTATTGCCTGCCCCCACTGAAATTATGGAAATACGTGGGTGCAAAGCGCTCATGAAAGCTAAGTCCTGATATTTGGAACCGTGATGACAGACTTTATATATATCAACAGGGCCAACATCTTTAACCAGAATTTCTTGAACCGGAGGCTCCAGATCCCCACCTGCAAAAAGTGAAAATGCATCACTTGTTATCAATGTGGCGATGCTGGAGTTATTTATTTGCGAACCATCTCCTGGCATCTCTTCAAAACTTCTAGCGCTCAAGGTGGGCCAAAGGACTCTTATTGTCAATGGACCAACTCTTGCACTCATTCCCCGCACCGCCTTAATCATCTCAACACCTTTGAGCGCTGCTTGAGCCTTAGCGCTTTCAATAAGAGGTGCAGAGTTAACACTGACCCAGACTTGTCCAACAGCGCGATTCTTTATTGCCCCCGTTAATCCTGCGACGTGATCTGCATGAAAATGCGAAAGAATAAGAAGTGGAATCTCCTTTATTCCCAGTGCTTTCAAACAGCGATCTTCTGCAACAGAATCTGGTCCAACATCTATAACTATTCCTTGATGATTGCCTAAATTAATTACCATCGAATCACCTTGGCCGATATCGCAGTTTGCCACCTGCCAATCCCCTCCTGGCCAACGTTGTAGCCATGTAATGGAGATCAAAATAACCAAGGTAAAAACGATGATGTGTTTGAACCACTTCTTTAATAACCATGAACCCAGTGTGAAGCTAGCGACAATAAGGAAGCCAATTTTTCCGCTTTGCAAAGTTAATACTGGAAAAGATGATGCCCAATGTGCAATGAGTGCAATTGCCCCTGCTGGAAATCTAATGAACCAAATTAACACTGTGGAAATCAGTGGTGCAAAAGGTGAAAAAAGCGCTGCAATGAAGCCCACAATCGTTATAGGTGCGACAAAGGGTGCTGCCAATAGATTTGCAATAACACTCATAGGAGCCAAATATCCAGAGAGTGCAACGATGATGGGTGAGCAGAAAACTGTTGCAGCAATGGGTGGAGCTAACGCTTGGGCAAGTTTGCCTGGCAAATGTATTGAAAGCTTTTCAATGAGCACAGGTGCAAAGAGAAGAAGGCCTGCAGTTGCTAAAACTGAGAGTGCAAAACCTGCATCACGTGCCTGCCAGGGATCAACGACGACTACGGCGGCCATAGCAAAGCCAAGTGCTGGAAGTGAATCTCGTCCCTTCTTAGTGCCTTGTGCAACAAGTAGAACTGCAGCCATTGCTGCTGCACGCAGAACTGATGGGGATGGTCGCACCAGTGCAATAAATGCGATGAGGGATATAGCTGTTGCCGAAAGACGGAATTTCATTCTTGCAAATAGAAACTGCATCATCCACAAGACAAATGCAGAAACAAGTGCAAAGTTGGCACCACTGACTGCAACTAAGTGAGTCAAACCAGAGCGTCGCATCGAGTTTTTAAACTCCACGCTCTGTTTTGATGTATCCCCCAACACCATTCCGGGTATAAGGGCCCCAGCATTGCCATCACCGGATAGAAATCGAAGGCCCAAACGAATTGCACCTAGTGCGCTAGCCCAACGCGAAGGCGGTGTAAGAATGTGGAAGTCATCCTTTATTACAACTAACGCCGCTACTCGGGCTTCCTTGCTGGCAACTATTCGCCCCTGGGCGCTAAATCTTTGTCCAGGCAAGAGTGTGGTGATGCTTTGCTTTGATGTCATGACACGTATAGGTACACGTAGCTTGTAATGAATAGAGCTGTTGTTAACCAAAACTGCACGCGCAATAAATGAATAGCTGCCAGTACTAGTTTTACTGGGATCTGTAACAACTTCTGCTGTGATGGTTGCGCTCTGCATAAAGAATCTAGAAATCTGACTATGTGCCAGAGATGCTTGGCGAATAGACATCACCGTGGAACCCAGAAGAAGTGCGAAAATGATTACGCTGAATCTGAATTTTCTACTAATTAAGGAGAGCGCAGCCAAAATCAGTGCAGCAATTGCGATTCGCCATGGGGCAGTTGCACTTTGAAACAACGCTCCAGCCCAAATTGCACCGCCGAGGGCAACTGCCCTGTAATCAGTTAAACGCGGATTTTGCTTTTGATTTGTG
>JBEATO010000127.1:0-7001 GCA_041161945.1 Actinomycetota bacterium | reverse complement strand
CGCGTTTCAAAAGCTGCTTCTTCAAGTGAAAAGGTTGACATGTAAGTAATTCCTCCCAGTTATGGGAACACCTAAAAATAGATATGCCAACAAGGGACATAACTAGTGGAATTAGGTGTTCCACGCTTATCGACTGCATTGTGCGAGTCGATCTGGTCTTCACCCGGAGCACCCCACCGTGGTGGAGGGTTGCCGTCTAGTAAGCCGGGGCTAAACACTAGAACTCGTGACCTGGGGGAAATATAACAGAGGTTCTGGCTTACTCAAAAATCCCAGCGGTGACCTTGGGGTGTAGCTCTATGCGCATGGCGGCAAAAGCATTAGCGGGCCAGCCTGAACCAAAGACTCTGCGCAGCAAAATAGTTAAAGAGTAGCCAGGGGCATCTGCGCTAGCGCGATCGAGGCAGCGATAGGCAAGTGGAGTATCTGAGCGCTCATAGGCAAGGGTTGCAAACAATGTAGCAACCGGTGCAACAAAGCCCACAGGTGCAATTTGCAGCAAGTAAAGCCACATTTTCCAATAGGTTTCAAAGCTCTCACCGCTGTGGGTACCAAGTGCAAAATCACGCACTTGAATATCACTCAAGCGTCCAATAACCCGAGCGATTAAATCTGGATTACTAGCCACACCATATCTTTCAAACTCGGTTGCTAAATCAATCACCGCCGTTGCCCCATCTCGCTGCAGGAAGGAGAGATCAGGGCTATCAGGGTCAACGCTAAAGCTCGTAACGAGTGCAACAAAGTCCTTATCACTTGCAAGTGGAAGGGATGTAATAGAGAGATCTTCATAGTCAGTAGTCATTGGGCACTCATTTCGTGAAGGTTGAGTTAGCAGATACCACGGTGATAACTGCAAAAGATGGGATTTTGATAGTTCCGGTAATTGCACGTGTGGCACCGTTATGTTTAAAGTTTCCGTTCCACGTTGCAATTAAGGTGACGGTGTAAGTGCCAGGGCGTTTGTAAGTATGAGTAATTTTCTGATTGGGATAAGGGGCACCTGGCTCAGTAGTGTTAAAGACTTCTCCATCTCCCCACTGCCAAGCAAAACCAGGACGCAGCACCACATCAATTACCTCACCAATAATGTCCACGCGTGATTGAAAGAGAGTGGGTAGATCACACCAAAAAATAACTGGCACATGCACCAGCGCTTCAAACTCTGGTTGATATGCAATCGTGGCCGTTGGAACCATTTTGATTAAACGATCACTTAAATTCACGCTGGTAGTTACTACTTTTTGCGCTCTCACTCGTGGTTTGTAAGTGCGCTTGACTGTTGGCACAGCTTTAGGTTTGGGAGGAAACCACAGCGTTGGCTTGGGTGTAGGTGCAACAACGGTGCGCTTTTTTGCCACCGTCCCGCCATCACCTTTTTTAGCGGTAATGATGATCTGGTTATTGTCTGTAAATACATCTACGCAGGCCGTTGTTTCACAACCGGCAATTGCCGCAGCGGGGGTGGAAAGAGAGATGAACAGGATGAGAATGAATAAGGGCTTCATGTGCAGGCACGATAAGTGCGTGCCGGGACTAATGCCGCTGCTCGCTGGGCTATCTGTGGATAGTTGTGACACTCTTAGTTCATGGGCGCACGCGATGGAGATGGTTGGGTGCAATGCGCCTGCGGCAGTAAGCACTGGGGCCTCAACGGCGCAGCTGGAATCCTTTTAATACGCGGCACGCAAATCTTGCTGCAACATCGCGCCCCATGGGTTCACAACGGTGACACCTGGGGAATCCCAGGAGGTGCCCGTGATTCTCATGAGAGCACAATCGAGGGCGCTTTTCGGGAAGCGGTAGAAGAAACTGGAATAGATACCGCCTTACTCACACCTCTCCACGTTTTTTGTGATGATCATGGAAGCTGGAAGTACGAAACCGTCATTGCACTAGCAGAAGAAGGATTAGTTGCTCGCGAAGTAAATGATGAATCCCATGAAGTGCGCTGGGTGGAAATAGAAAAGGTAGATGAGTTAACGCTTCACCCTAGTTTTGAAAAATCTTGGCCAGCCCTACAGAAAATCCTTAATGATCTTGTCAGCCCACGCTAACTCCGATTCACTACTGTGGACTACAACAACAACTGTCACACCGTTTTCTGCCAACTTCTGTAAAAGCTCAATAATTCTTTTTTTGCTATGAACATCTTGGGCTGCAAGTGGCTCATCTAAAAGTAAAACTGGGGTTTTTTGTGCGATTGCAGTAGCAATTGAAACTCGGGCAGATTCTCCACCAGATAATGCTGTTACTTGACGATGAGCCAAAGCGCTTAAATCAAGAGCCTGCATTACCTGCGTCGAGGCTCCAGCCATTTCGATGATTTGCGTGACTGTGAAGCCCAGCGTGTAACTCTGATTTTGCATCGCCACAGCACGAATCTTCGCCAGTTGCGCTGGCGAAGTCAGTATCGGATGCACATCATCAATTGTTATTGTGCCTTTGATAGGGGCGATATCTCCAGCAATGGCAGCTAGCAGAGTTGATTTGCCACAACCATTTGGGCCAACAATTACTGTAATTGAACCAGCTGGAATCTGTTCACTGTAATCATAAATAATCTCTCGCCCATCTCGCACGATAGTAATATCATCGATAGTAATCATTGGGTTTTCCACACATTGTTCTTTACTGTGACTAGCGCAATTAAGATTGGTGCACCGATCAATGCAGTTGCCAGCCCTATAGGCAGTTCATTGGGTTGGGCGATAGTTCTAGATAAAGTGTCAGCAAGCAAAACAATGAAGGCTCCAATCAATGCGCTATGCATAATCAAAGCTCTGTGCGAAGGCCCATAGATAAAGCGTGCTATATGAGGAGCAGCTAATCCAATAAAGGCAATCACTCCAACAGTGCTGACCGCACCACCTGCCAATAGGGATAGGGAAACCAAAGCAAGGAGTCGGACTCTAGGCACGTTTACTCCTAAGTGAAATGCGCTGTGATCGCCTAAGGAAAGGCGATCAAGCATTGGTGCGATAAACCAAGCAATCACTGCTCCCATTAATGTAGTAATCACTATGCCAAGAAGGTTCTCATTTGTTACCAGTGCCAATGAACCCAAACTCCAAAAAGAAATTGAGCGAGCATCTGCCCGATTAAGAACTGCCGATGTGATTCCCACAAGTGAAGTAAATATTGCAGATACTGCGATTCCGACAATGATTAAATTAAATGAGGACAAAGCCCCACGAAAGGCTGCCAACCTAAAAGTTATTGATGTCGCAAGTAGGGCTCCTGCTGCTCCGCACGCTAGTGCTCCTAATGAACCAACTTGAACAACACCAGTAGCAATACCTATGACTGCGCCAAAAGATGCACCTGCCGCTGTTCCTAAAATGGCAGGCTCTGCTATTGCGTTATTGCAGGCACCTTGTGCCAATAACCCGGCGATACCCAGCGCAGCTCCCACAATCACCGCAGCCATGACACGTGGGAATCGAATCTGCCACACAATCTCATTGCTTCCGGGGTTGAGAAGTACAGACCAAAAATCATCAACCTGACTCGAGCCAACAGAGATTGCCGCTACCGCCCCAGCTATGAGTAGAACTATTGGAGCAGTTCTTTTCACGGTGCTACCTCTTTAAGTGCTTTAGCCAACTGATCTAAGAGTGAGGGGGTGCGAGGACCAAATGAGAGCAGTAAGGAATCATCGACATCGATAACTGCAGAGTTCTTTCCAGCATTAGTTTGGGCAACACCTGGAAGTTTAATTAAACCTTGCACTCCTCCAACTGATTCAAGACCTTTACTCATCACCAAAATGACATCGGGGTTGAGAGTGGCCAAGCTTTCAGCGGTTAAGGTGTTGAAAGGTCGATCAAGTATTTGAGCACCAACATCAACTGCGCCCAGTGATTGCAGCAAAGAGTCTGCCCCTGATCCTGGACCACCAATTAAATACACCGATGATGTTCCGCGCAGATAAAGAAAGGCTACCCGCGGTTTATTTGACACGGATGCGGTGGATGAGCCTTGCTCCATTGCAAAAATCAACGCCTCTGCGCCCTTATTTGCACCTATGGCTTCACCTACTGCCCGTATTTTTACGTTGATATCAGCCAGATTCCAACTCTCTGGCGTTTGGATAACTTTGACACCCGCAGATCTAATCTGATCAATTGCAGCACGTGGCCCAGAGGATGCATCAATGATCACTAGATCAGGTTTTAAGCTTAAAACTTTTTCCGGAATTACCTGATGCCCAGATGTCACAATAGGAACTGATTCCAGTGACTTTTCAGTGCTCGAAATATCTCGACCCACCAAGATGGATCTGGCGTTGAGTGATTCCATGATTTCGGCAACACCGTTAGCTAAGACCACGACCCGCGAAACAGAGAATGTGCTTGGAGTCTCAAGTGAAATCGATCTCACATCATCTGGAGAAATTGTGTACGTTGAAGAATTACTTGGGCCAGCGCAGCCTGCAAGCAGTAGTACAAGGGTAAAAATCCCTAATTTCTTCACGGCGCTAGTGTGCCAAATCTTTAAACGACAGGTTGCCGTGTCCTGTCGGATAAGTGATTTACCTATTTAATTTAAGGTCAGGGTATGAAGAAGATACTGAGCGCACTCGTGGTGATTGCTTTGAGTGCAATGCCTTCGGCACATGCTGCATCTGTAAAAGGCTCACAAGGCCAAATCCTCTCTGTCTCAAAAACTACTGCCAAGAGCGGATCAATCGTGAGTGTAAGTGGACAGTATTTTGATGAAACTGTTGGAATTTATCTCGCCTTTTGTGTTGTCCCAAAGAAGGGCATGCCACCAACACCCTGTGGTGGTGGGGTCAATAAGGCTGGTTTAGGCGAAGCCTCTTTCTGGATTTCATCAAATCCCCCTGCCTATGCAGTTGGTCTAACGCAAGAGTATTTACCTGGCGGACGCTTTAAACAAAAAGTTAAAGTATCAAAGAAAATTGGAAAGTTTGATTGCACCAAGGTCAAGTGTGCAATCACTGTTCGCGCCGATCATCTTCGTAGTAATGACCGAACCTCAGATCTATTTATCCCAATCATCATCAAATAAGGAGAAAAGTGAAAAAGTTAGTTCTTGTTGCTCTCATTGCCACATTATTGACACCTATGTCAGCCCAGGCTGCACAAACAAAATTTGTGGGTGGGCCGTTGACCAATCTTGATTATCAAAGTGCGACGATAAATATCACGCTCACTGATGTTCCTACCAAGGGTGGCTTATACATTCAGCAATGTGTAGAGGCTCCTGCGGGAACACGATCTGCACTATGTAACAAGGCTGTTGAGCTATGGATCTCAACGGCGCGCGGTGCTTCATTTCTTCCAACAGCTGCCATTGTCTTTAAGCCAACCGGTAGCTATCTAGTCGGTACAACTACCGTTGATTGCCTAGTCTCAAAGTGCGGCCTCTTTATGCGCTTTGATCACACGGTGCCAGCAGATTTTTCAGAAGATCAATTCTTCCCATTAACCTTCAAAGCAGCTGTTGCAGGCTCAACAACACTTGCTGCAGATGAGGTAACAGGCACAATTAACGGGGTTGCCGTTACTACCCGTACCCCTGCAACTCTTGGCTACCGACAGGTTGCAACTGTTGCTGCGGTTTCTAAAGCTGGTGCGACATTGACCTATCGTTCACTTGCACCAGCGTGTGCATTAAATGGCCAACAGATAACTCCTTTGGCAGGAGCCGGTGAATGTGCGATTTCAGTAACTAGTGCAGGCAATGCCAGTGCAGCCCCTGTGACCGTTATTTTGCCGATTCGCCTAACCCTTGGGGTTCAAAGCTTAGGTGGATTTGCTCTACCTGAGACTGCAAAAGCCTTTAGCAAGAGCGCTCTGCCCTCCACTAGTAACTTTGGTGAAAAGGTTAAGTACAAGGCCACTGGGGCATGTTCAGTAATCAAGGCAGTATTAACTGTGCGCCGTGGAAAGTGTGAAATTAGTGCAACTGCAGTTGGCAAAAAGGCTTTGTACGAAGGATTAAATCAAATGTTAGTTACTACAGGAAAGTAATTAATTAGACATCAGGCCATTAATGCAGAAGGTAGTTGCATAAGCAATCTCATCTTGTGCATTGTGGCCTGATTCAATTCGCTTTGTTGATACATCTGTAATCGCCTGTATAAACACAAGAGCTCTTTGTGTATCTTTCACACCTAACTCTTGCACTGCTTTGACAAGTGGTGCCATTAATTGCCTGTGTGCAATGCCAATGTGTTGGGATCGAGACTGTGGCATGGCCGCTGAATTAAGTGCCTTTGCCAATAAGTGGCGACCATCGGCGATGTATTCCAACGCCCCTTTAATCCAGCATGTGACAACACATCTGGGATCTAAGCAGTTAGAGACTGCGATATTTAAAGTATCGCCAAAGTTTTTTAACTCATCAATAACTAGATCTGCCACAAGCTCTGATCCGCTGGCGAAGTATTCATAGACCGAGGTGCGAGATAATCCGGCACGTTGGGCAACTGCTGCAACTGTTACGGCCGCGCCCCCTGATTCCATTGCAATACTTGCTGCAGCATCGATTAACTGGTTGCGGCGCCAATCACGGTGCTGAGCCAGTGTTTTAGTTTCAATGCGAGGCATAGCCTCATCCTTTCACGCTTTCTGCAAGTCGTCTCAGTGAGTCTCGGACAACGGCCGTATCAGATGTGCGCCAGAGCGGTGGCATTGAGTTAAGTAACACACTGCCATATCGCTTAGTAACTATGCGTGAATCTAAAATAGCCACTACTCCCCGATCATCAACTGATCGAATCAGGCGGCCCGTACCCTGTGCTAACAACAATGCAGCGCGTGGCAGTGAAACCTGCATAAATCCACTTCCGCCAGCGGCATCTGCTTGGGATGCACGCGCCGACATCACTGGCTCATCTGGGCGTGGGAATGGAATGCGATCGATGGCAACCAAGATGCAACTATTTCCTGGCACATCCACACCCTGCCACAGCGACATCGTGCCAAGAAGAACGGATGTTTCATCCTTTGCAAAGCGGGCAACTAGTGGTC
>JBEATO010000054.1:0-3539 GCA_041161945.1 Actinomycetota bacterium | reverse complement strand
CATCGGCTGCATTGTCCGTGATCACTTTTTGAAATGTTGCACTCTCGGCTGCAGCTTCAACTTTTTTCTCCAGCACCACATGTGCTTGCGCTCTATCATTTGTAGAGATTCCCCAGCCATCGCAGTGGACAGATGACAGGGCGATGAATTCTTCAAAATCTTTGCCCACTTGTGCGGGAAATGAGGATTCGGCCTGCGACACGTAGCCCATTAGACGGCACATTTTTGAGAAAACCCCTTCCATTTCGGTCACACTGTGGAGTAGAAAGATTACCCCAAATGGCTCAAGGAGGAGAACATCTTGGCACTTACAGACGAACAACGGTTAAATGAACTCGGTTATAAGCAAGAACTTAACCGAACATGGAGTTCATTCTCGAACTTCGCGATCTCATTCTCAATCATTTCAATTCTTGCAGGTTGTTTCACAACATTTGCGCAGGCTTGGAATAACGGTGGTCCGGTTGCAATTTCAATCGGCTGGCCCCTCATCTCACTTTTCATTTTGGTCATCGGCTTTTGTATGTCAGAACTTGCTTCTGCATATCCAACATCAGGTGGTATTTACTGGTGGTCATCAAAGCTAGGTGGAGCTAAAGCTGGTTTCTACACTGGTTGGCTCAATCTGATTGGTCTAGTTTCTGTAACAGCATCTGTGGGTTACGGTGTAACAGGATTCCTTAACAATCTAATTGGCTTGTACTCACCGTCCTATGCGACAAGCTTTATGGGTGGGGATTACATCAAGCAGCAGTTCATGCTCTTCCTCTTTGTTATAGCTTTTGCTACTTTGGTAAATGTTTATAGCGGTCCCCTACTAGCTATGTTCAATAACATTTCAGTTTGGTGGCACGTATTTGGTGCTGCAATCATTGTTGGCGTTTTGGTCTTTGGCACTGATAAGCATCAATCACTCAACTGGATGTTCACTACACAAGTGAATAACTCCGGCTTTGGTGATAACGCTTACTGGTATTTTGTGCTTCCACTGGGATTCTTGCTAACTCAGTACACAATTACTGGTTTTGATGCCTCTGCTCACTTGTCAGAGGAAACACACAGTGCTCACTTAGCAGCAGCTAAGGGCATCTGGAAGTCAATCGCTTACTCAGCAATTGGTGGTTATATCCTTTTGATGTCATTCCTATATGTTGCAACTAACACTGATTACATCAATTCATTTGATCCAGCTGTGAACCCTTACGGAGGCGGTTCAGTCATCGCGTTGCTATACAGCGCACTTGGTGGAGGCGCATCATTTAAGTTAGTTATGCTGATCACTACTGTCGGTCAAATCTTCTGCGTTACAGCTTGCTTAACTTCATGTTCACGCATGATGTTCGCATTCTCACGCGATGGTGCTGTACCGGGAGGAAATCTTTGGAAGAAAGTTAACAAGCATCATGTTCCTGCAAATGCGGTACTTGCATCTGCAGTAGGTGGAGTTGTCTTGACTCTTCCAGCGTTGTGGAAATCACCAACAGGAGCACCAACTGCTTTCTACGCGGTTGTTTCTGTTTGTGTTATTTCTCTTTACTTAGCCTTCTTAATTCCAATCTACCTACGTCTAAAGGCTGGCGATAAGTTCAAGGTTGGCGAATGGAACCTAGGATCTAAGTACAAGTGGATGTGCACAGTCGCAGTTGCCGAGATTGCAATTATTTCGGTCTACTTCGTGCTTCCATTCTCACCAGCAGGTATTCCAGGAAATGAAGGCTTCACTTGGACAGCAGTGAATTACGCACCGATTGTTACTGGCGGAGCGTTAATCATTCTCTGGATCTGGTGGAACCGGTCTGCTAAGAAGTGGTACACAGGACCAAGAACTAACCTATAAAAGAGTAATAACTCTCATAAATCCCCCCGCACATAAAGTGCGGGGGGATTTATTTACCCTAGATTTTACTGGCGTAAATCGTTAGGCTATCGGGTATGACATCAATGACGATTGCTGATTTAACAGCCAAGATCAAGAGCGGTGAAGTAGATACCGTAGTAGTAGCAATGACCGATATGCAGGGCCGCTTAACAGGTAAGCGCATCCATGGAACTTTCTTCCTTGATGAAGTGCTCAAGCATGGCACTGAAGGTTGTAACTACCTTCTAGCTGTCGATGTCGATATGAATACCGTTGATGGATATGAGATGTCTTCATGGGAGCGCGGCTATAGCGATTTCGCATTGGTTCCAGATATGGACACATTGCGCATGATTGATTGGCAAGAAGGTGCAGCACTTGTGTTAGCTGATGTGCAGTGGCTAGATCACACAGATGTTGTCGCCTCTCCCCGCCAGATCTTGCGCAAGCAAGTTAAAGCTCTCAAAGATGCTGGCATGGAAGCTATGTGTGGAACTGAGCTTGAGTTCGTCGTGTACAAGGACACTTATGAGGAAGCTTGGAACAAGGGCTATAAGAATCTAATTCCAGTGAATCAATACAACGTTGATTATTCAATTTTGGGTGGATCGCGTATTGAGCCACTCTTGCGCAGAATCCGTCTTGCAATGGCTAAAGCCGGAATGACGGTGGAGTCAGTAAAGGGTGAATGCAACTTTGGTCAGCATGAGATTGCTTTCAAATACTCTGATGCACTTTCAAATTGCGACAACCACGTTATTTATAAGAATGGTGCAAAAGAGATCGCAGCACAAGATGGATATGCACTCACATTTATGGCTAAGCCAAATGAAAAAGAGGGTAATTCTTCACATATCCACCTCTCTTTCCGTGGATTAGATGGTTCTCTGGTTATGGCTGATGATTCAGATAAAGAGCAGGGCTTAAGTGATCTTGGACGCCAGTTCATTGCTGGCCAGATTGCACATATGCGCGAGATGTCTTTGCTCTTTGCTCCCAATATCAACTCTTACAAGCGCTACGTTCCAGGTTCATTTGCTCCAACAGCAATCCGCTGGGGTCGCGATAACCGCACATGCGCTCTTCGTTTAGTTGGAAAGGGTGCAAGCCTTCGCCTTGAAAACCGGGTTGCTGGTGGAGACGTGAATCCATACCTAGCTGTTTCAGGAATTATTGCTGCAGGCCTTGATGGAATTAAAAACAAGATGGTTTTAGAACCAGCTTTCACAGGAAATGCATATGCATCAGACTCACAACGTGTTCCTTCATCAATGAATGAATCACTTGCGCTGTGGGAGGGCTCTGCATGGGTTAAGGAAACCTTTGGCGCAGAAGTTCAGGCGCATTATGCAAACATGGCCAAGATTGAAATTGCTGCATACGGCAAGGCAATCACCGATTGGGAATTAGTCCGCAACTTCGAAAGGTTCTAAACCACAGTGTCTACTTCATACGATGTAATCAACCCTGCCACCGAACAAATTGTTAAGAATGTTCCCCATTTAGATTTGGAACAAACTGACGCAGTTATTGCAAAGGCAGCCAAGGCTTTCCAGAGCTGGAAAAATGTTGCACCTGGAGAGCGCGCACGTTTGCTACGAGCTTTCTCTCAAGTTGTAACTGATCACCGTGAAGAGCTCGCACAGTTAGAAATTACTAACGCAGGTCACACACGAGGCAA
>JBEATO010000046.1:0-8826 GCA_041161945.1 Actinomycetota bacterium | reverse complement strand
TTGCAGCCAGTGATGCTGCACGTGCGGCAGGTGTTAAGGCTGGAGCGCTAGTAAAGATCGGTTCAACAGTTTTGGGTGGCGGCGGAGGCGGCAAAGATGACTTCGCTCAAGGCGGAGGAACCGATGCAGCTATGTCAGTTGATGCATTAGCCGCAATTTCACAAGCCCTCGTTGGATAATAACCCCATGCAAAGAGGTCGCCGAATCGCTTTTGATTATGGCGATGTCAGAATCGGTGTTGCTGTCTGTGATCCTGACGGAATATTGGCCACACCACTCACAACGCTAAAAGCCGTTGATAACAAACTTGAGTTGGAAATTTCACAAATCTTAGAAGAGTATGAACCTATTCATATTTATGTGGGCAAACCTTCACATATGGATGGGCGCGAGAGTGATTCGGCAGGTAAAGCTTCTACGTTTGCAAAAATATTGAGTGAATTAGCGACTTGTCCGGTCACGCTTATAGATGAGCGATTGAGTACGGTTACTGCCACGCGCAATATGCGCGATTCCGGCGTTAACAGCAAGGATGCACGCGCTTCGATTGATCAAGCAGCAGCGGTCGAAATTCTTAACTTTGCTCTGGAAATTGAAAAGAACAAAGGATGAAGATATTCAATAACCCCCTTATCCGTGTGGTTGCAGCATTTCTCTTTGTTGCAGTTCTTAGCCTCTCCATTCATACAGTTAGATCCAGTGTGTCGTCTGCACCGGACTTTCCAACAGCCAGTATTGGAGCTAATTCACCGGTCGTAGTCGTTGAAATTCCAGCCGGTGCTAGTGGATCAACGGTGGGGCAAATACTTTATGAAAACGAAGTAATTAAATCTGCTTTGGCATACTTTCGGGTAGCAGTTGCCGACCCCCGTTCTACCCAAGTTGCACCTGGTGCACATGAGTTAAATATTGGAATCTCTGCACGGCAAGCACTTGCTCAACTACTTGACCCTGCACGCATACCCAATTTGATTAAAGTTTTCGAAGGTGGCTGGAAGAGTGAAGTTATCGAATCGCTCATTAAGTATGGCTTCACAAGAAAAGATATTGATACTGCCTTTAAGAAAGTGATTTTGCCTGCGGGATTTTCAAATGCTGAAGGTTTACTTTTCCCGGCTCAATACTCATTCCCTGCCGGCACAACTGCGCTAGAGGCTGTGCAAGCCATGGTTGATCGCTTTTCAGATGAGGATATGGGCCAAAAACTCCTAGCTGCAAAAGGAAAATTTTCCCCAGCACAACTATTGATCATCGCATCACTGATTCAAGCCGAGGGGGGCACGGAGGATTTCGGTAAAGTTTCTAGAGTTATCAGAAATCGACTCAAAATTTCTATGCCTCTGCAATTAGATGCCACGGTTCACTATGTTAAAAAACTTCGTGGGGACATCTTCTTAAGTACAAATTCTACGCTAATAAGATCGCCCTATAACACATATAGAAATTATGGTCTTCCACCAACACCAATCGGAAATCCAGGAGCCGATGCAATAGCTGCGGCGCTAAAACCTGCCGACGGGGATTGGCTTTATTTCATTACAGTTGCTCCTGGGGACACTCGGTTCACTGCTTCTCATGATGAATTTCTTACATGGAAAGCTCTCTTTGTAAAAAACAGAAAGGCAGGCGCATTTAAGTGATAAAGGCTGCTGTCTTAGGATCGCCGATTTCCCATTCTCTTAGTCCACTGCTACATAACACTGCCTACTCACAACTGGGCATACAAGGCACTTATGAAGCAATCGAAGTAAATGCTGGAGGCCTGAGCAAATTCATGGATGGTCAGGATAATTCTTGGACAGGTTTCTCTTTAACTATGCCACTAAAAGAAGAGGCTATTGCGTATGCCGATTTAGTTGATGATTTAGCAAAACGAATCAATAGTGTCAATACTTTGTATAAAGACGGGGGATTATGGCGTGCGACCTCCACGGATGTAATCGGTTTTTTGCAGGCAATTAAATGCAACAAGATCGAAATCAAGGGTCACATCGTAATTCTTGGTGCTGGGGCAACAGCGCGTGCTGCAGCGGCAGCTTGCGATGGCTTTGCCACTCATATCACTGTAATTAATCGTTCTTTATCAAGAATTCAAGCCATGTCAGATGCAGTCATTGAATCTGAACTGAGTTTCCTTGGTTGGGACAATCTCGGTGTTCTTAGCGATGCTGATTTGGTAATTAGTACAGCGCCAGCCGGCGTCACGGATTCAATTGAACTTCCCCAGAAAACATCTGTGCCATTCTTTGAAGCACTCTATAAGCCTTGGCCAACACCTGCCTCAGCCCTGTGGGCTTCACGGGGTGGAACTGTTATTGATGGGTTAGATCTCTTAATTCATCAAGCTATAGCTCAAGTCGAGATTTTTACGGGAAAAGTTGTTGATAGTTCGGTCATGTATGCGCAACTGCGCAGCACGGGGTTAGCGGCTCTTAAGTAATCCACACGCTCGATTCACAGATCGTACAAAACTCTACGCTTCATAAGTGTTCTATCTCCTTCTGTCTCTTCCCATTTGTATAGCCGACTTATCAGAGCGCAAAATCCCTAACATTTATCTACAGTTATATACGTATTATGTTGGAGCGCTATTGGTTGTGAACGGAATTCCAGGTCCAGAATTCATAATTCTTGTGTGCTTAACTCTTGGAATTTTTTCATTTTTTGGAGTCGGGATGGGTGACTGCAAGTTGATTGCATTAATTGCATTGATGTTAAAGCTCTCAGATACTCAAGAATTTGAGCTTCTCTTAATAGCAATTCTTCTGGCTGCGCTCATTGAAATTCTGCTCAGATGGGGACTTTCCAAGGTATTTCCGCGAACCATTGCCATGGCTCCAGCGATATTTCTTGGAACAAGCCTTTATTTGGCAACGAGTGGGAGCTAACTTCTGCAAGAATAGGCACATGCGTTGGTTAACTGCAGGTGAATCACATGGTCAAGCACTCAGTGCCATCATTGAAGGAATCCCTGCCTCAGTGATAATCACAACAGCAGATATCGATCGCCACCTAGAGCGCAGACGCCTTGGTTATGGACGCGGAGCTCGACAAAATTTTGAAGCAGACAAAGTAACAATCCTTGGCGGAATCCGTTTAGGTCTTACACAAGGTGGTCCCATTGCAATCCAAGTTGGCAACTCAGAGTGGCCAAAATGGGAAAAGGTAATGTCTGCCGATCCTGTGCCAGAGGATGAGATCAAAGATTTAGCACGCAATGCTCCGTTGACTAGACCCCGCCCAGGTCATGCCGATCTAGTTGGAATGCAGAAATATGATTTGGACGATGCAAGACCAATTTTGGAACGAGCTAGTGCCCGCGAAACAGCCTCTCGAGTCGCACTCGGCGCTGTTGCGCGAAGTTTCCTTGAGCAGAGTGTTGGTATAACGATTTTGTCTCATGTTTTATCTATTGGAAAAGTGCGTGTCGGCGATGACTACGAGCTACCCGATGCGAAAGACATGGCAAGAATTGATAAAGATCCTGTTCGGTGCGCTGATGAAGCGACAAGTGCAGCAATGATTAAGGAGATTGAAGCCGCCCACGCAGATGGCGATACTTTAGGCGGAGTAGTTGAGGTTCTCGCATTTAATATGCCACCTGGATTAGGTTCACATGTCCATTGGGACCGCAGACTTGATGCCCGCTTAGCTGGCGCTTTGATGGGAATTCAAGCAATTAAGGGCGTTGAAGTTGGAGATGGTTTCGAAACTGCAACAAGACGCGGCTCAGTCGCACACGATGAAATTGAAAAGAATAAGCAAGGCAAGATTGTTCGTCGCACTGATCGTGCTGGTGGTACTGAAGGCGGAATGTCCAATGGAGAAGTTCTGCGCGTTCGAGCAGCGATGAAGCCCATCTCCACAGTTCCCAAAGCTCTAGACACTATCGATGTTGCAACAGGGGAGAGTGCAAAGGCAATTAATCAGCGCTCTGATGTGTGTGCAGTTCCTGCAGCAGGTGTGGTTGCAGAAGCGATGGTTGCACTTGTTTTGGCCGAAGCTGTACTTGAAAAATTCGGTGGTGATTCAGTAACCGAAACACGCCGCAATTTCACTAGCTACATGCAGAACCTGAACTTTTCATAAAGATGCCTCGTCTCATATTGATTGGGCCTCCAGGTTGCGGTAAGTCAACTGTGGGAGCAGCGCTGGCTCAAAAGCTCATCATTGATTTCATTGATACCGATGTGGCGATTGAAGCTTCATACGGCCAGAAGATTTCGGATATCTTTGTTGATAAAGGTGAAGAGTTCTTTCGTGATTTAGAGTTCAAAGTCCTCGACCAATCTTTGATGAAAGAGGATTGTGTTCTGTCCCTTGGTGGGGGAGCACCGATTGCACAAAGAGCTCAGGAGATTCTTAAAACGGCAAAAGCTCCTATCTTCTTTTTGGATGTTTCATTAGCTGTTGCCGCACCAAGAGTGGGCTTTAACCGAGATCGACCACTATTGCTTGGCAACCCACGGGCACAATGGCAATCACTTGCAGAGACACGTAGACCAATCTATGAATCTTTGGCTAGCTTTGTCATTAAAGTTGATGCCATGTCTGTTGAAGAAGTTGTCGACGCGATTGTTTCGAAATTATGATCCACACAATCCGAGTCAACGCAGAACACGAGTATGAAGTTGTCATTGGTTGCGATTGGCAATCCACTCTCATAGAGTCACTGGATGCCTATACGCGCGTAGCCCTTGTTTATTCATCAGCTATGCGAGATCAAATCAAGGGATTTCAACCAGAGAACACAGAGATTCATTATTTTGAAGTCTCAGATGGTGAAGGAGCAAAGACCTCTTCATCTTTGCAATCTCTATGGAACTGGTTAGGTGCTGCCGGCTTTACACGCTCTGATGCCGTTGTTGGAATAGGCGGAGGAACAATCACCGATTTAGCGGGCTTTGCAGCGGCATCCTGGTTGCGTGGTATCGACTGGATTGCCGTTCCTACGACAGTGGCTGGAATGGTTGATGCGGCAATCGGTGGAAAAACTGGAATTAATAGTGATTATGGAAAGAATCTGATCGGTGCTTTTCATTCACCTCGCAAAGTTCTTATAGACACATCGTGGTTAAAGACTCTGAGTGATAGAGATTTTGCAGCAGGGATGGCCGAAGTAGTGAAGTGCGGCTTTATCGTAGATGCGCAGATTCTCGATTTGCTTAAGGGCAAAAACCTCAGTGCGATTCGAAATGATGCGGCTTTGGTGCAAGATTTGATAACTCGATCTGTCGCTGTCAAGGCCCATGTTGTTGCAAACGATTTCAAAGAATCATTCGGACGCGAAGTTCTCAACTATGGACACACATTAGGTCACGCTATTGAAATCCATAGCAAATACTCACTACGCCATGGTGAAGCAGTATCTATCGGTCTAGTCTTTGCTGCCCAATTGGCTGGGGTTAAGGGATTGCTAGATTCAGAGACTATTGCAGCTCATGAGCAGATTTTGAATGGAATCGGCTTACCGACAAAATATCCAAGTGATTCTTGGCAACATCTTCATCCGCTGCTTGCTTTAGACAAAAAATCGCGGGGACATCAACTACGTTTTGTTGCCTTGAGTGGGGTTGGTAAGACCTTGCGCATTGAGGATGCAAATGAAAGCGAACTCCGCACCGCATATGAGAGAATTAGTTCATGAAGATCATGGTTATCAATGGCCCAAATTTGGCCCGTCTAGACATACGTGACTCTTCAATTTACGGGGACCTCAACTACGCTGAACTGAAATCTTTAATCGAGGCGACAGCAGCTTCTGTTGGGATGCAAGCCGATGTTCGACAGAGCAATGATGAGGCAACAATTATCGGTTGGTTACATGAAGCCGCTGATGCGAAGTTACCAGTCATCATTAATCCAGCGGCGTTCACACACTATTCATATGCAATTCGTGATGCTGCAGAGCTTTTGAAAGCACCACTGATCGAAGTGCATTTATCAAATCCCATGGCACGTGAAGAGTTTCGTCACACCTCAGTAATCTCTGGTGTGGCAACAGGGACAATCGCTGGTTTTGGTCCTAATTCCTATGTTTTAGCTATTAATGCCCTTAAATCCTTGCTTGGCTAAGTTGAAAAATCGCCCGGCAAATACGGGTATCCTTAACCCCTTGTCATTGACAATCAATGATCGTAATTAATCACCTACAGATATGAGTGGAGCTTGAACCGTGGCAACAACAGCTGATCTAAAAAATGGAATTACTCTTGAAATTGAAACCCAGCTTTGGACAGTTGTTGAGTTCCAGCATGTAAAGCCAGGTAAAGGCCCAGCTTTCGTTCGCACAAAGCTAAAGTCAGTTTTGAATGGAAAAGTTATTGATCGCACATTTAACTCTGGCGTGAAGATTGATATAGCAATCCTGGAAAAGCGCGACATGCAGTATTTGTATAAAGAGGGCGATGACTTCGTATTCATGGATAGCAAGACTTTCGACCAGATGACGATTCCTATGGCCGTTGTTGGGGATATGGCTAACTACATGCTCGAAAACACAGATGCAGTAGTTGCAGTCAACGAAGGAAATCCTCTGTATATTGAATTAGCTGCATCAGTTCCTTTGCGTATTACATACACAGAGCCAGGAATTCAGGGCGATCGCTCTTCTGGTGGAACTAAGCCTGCAACCGTCGAAACTGGAATTGAAATTCAGGTCCCACTCTTTATCAAGCAGGACGAGATTGTCATGGTTGATACACGTGATGGGTCATACCAAGGCCGCGCTAACTAGTGTCTGCCCGCAGTAAAGCTAGAAAGCAAGCTTTAGACCTGCTTTTCGAGGCTGATATTCGTGGCACCAACTCTTTGGAGACGCTCAATGCCAGAGATATTGTTGAAGAAGGCCCTGATGCCAGACCAATCCGTGAATACACTCGCTCACTTGTAGTTGGCGTTAATACGAACTCACGAAAGATTGATGAACTTATTACGACCTACGCCCAAGGCTGGGATATGGATCGACTCCCAAACGTTGATCGCAATATCTTGCGTTTAGCTATC
The DNA here is from genome assembly GCA_041161945.1 of Actinomycetota bacterium. Lineage (GTDB taxonomy): Bacteria > Actinomycetota > Actinomycetes > Nanopelagicales > Nanopelagicaceae > Planktophila. The sequence goes on along the minus strand of JBEATO010000046.1, from coordinate 1,821 downwards.
TATGAAATTTTATGGGCTACAGATATTCCAGATAGTGTGGCAATCGATGAAGCGTTGAGTTTGGCCAAAGAGCTATCTACCGATGATTCTTCTAGCTTCATCCACGGTGTTTTAGGGCGAATCTCATCACTCAAAGAGAATTTGTCCCTTTAGCTTCAAATAGTAAGTTGTGCTGGCTCAAATAGATCTGAAAAGCATCTTCACTGCAACCAATAGTGGTGGTGAGAAAATCAATGTCGCTTTTGCGCAAAGATAAGATTTCGCCATTAAAGTCCTGGCGCTCTTTGATGATTCCAAAGAGAAATGAAAATAGTATCTTTTGGGTCAGGCTTTGGTTAGTGGTTAGTTCTGAAAGCTCTCGGACTCTTCGCAAATCCATCACAATCGTGTGAGAAGTTGTTTGAGAGGGTGAGTGCCCAGTTAAGAGATATGACAGAGGAACTTCATAGAAATGCGAAAGCTCGGATGCTTTCTTCACACTCAAAGTTCTATCGCCCCGTTCATAGGAGCCAAGGGCGACTGCTCGTAATTTCTTGTGGCTTTTGCTTTCAACTTCGGCCAAGGTCAGATTGCGGGAGAGGCGTATTGATCGAAGTCGTGCGGCTATTTCTTCCATTTCTATGTTCATGGGGACAGGCTAGAGATGTGATGCCACACCCATTTTTGGATATCCACAGAGGCCAGAAGATGCTGGTATAGTCGCCCACGCATCCTTTAACGACCCATCCTGCGAGGTGGGGAAGGAGATTTACATGAGCGTTGCCCTGTCCGCACAGGATATTTCACGTGCGTTGACCCGCATTTCCCATGAGATTTTAGAAAAAAATCATGGTTCATCTGACATCACTGTCTTAGGTATTCCAACTCGCGGTGCCCATCTAGCTGCACGCATTGCAGCGATTATGAGTTCCATTGAAGGCAAAGAGATCGCCCATGGAACCTTAGATATCACTTTATATAGAGATGATCTTCGTCTTCGTCCACCGCGCACAATCATGCCTACATCGATTCCACCTATTGGAATCCAGGGACGAGATGTCATCTTGATTGACGATGTGCTTTATTCAGGCCGCACAATCCGCGCTGCACTTGATGCACTTGGTGAAGTTGGACGCCCACGCACAGTGCAATTAGCTGTGCTGGTTGATCGAGGCCACCGCCAGCTACCTATTCGAGCAGATTTTGTAGGAAAGAATCTTCCAACTTCAGAGAAGCAATCAGTGAGGGTCTCTCTGACTGAAATTGATAGCGTCGATGAAGTGGTTATAGAGGGGGAGGCAAACTGATGCGACACCTTCTCTCGATCAACGATCTCAGCGCAGCAGATGCAATTGGAATTCTTGATACAGCAACTGAATTAGCCCGCATTAATGATGGGCAGGTAAAGAAGCTTCCAACCCTTCGTGGGCGCACGATAGTCAATCTCTTTGCTGAGGATTCCACCCGCACGCGAATCTCTTTTGAAGCTGCGGCCAAGCGCCTTTCAGCCGATGTAATTAACTTCAGCGCTAAGGGTTCAAGTGCAAGTAAAGGTGAATCTCTCAAAGACACTGCGCAGACTTTGCAGGCCATGGGCGCAGATGCTGTTGTTATTCGCCACTCTGCATCCGGTGCTGCCCAGCGTTTAGCAGATCTTGAATGGATGTCAGGAAGTGTTATTAATGCCGGCGATGGCACACATGAACACCCAAGCCAAGCCCTCCTTGATGCTTTCACGATTCGCAAACATCTTGGCAAGGGAGCAAGTGATCTGAAGGGTCTGCGCATTGCAATAGTTGGAGATGTCTTGCACTCACGTGTTGCTCGTTCAAATGTGTTACT
>JBEATO010000044.1:0-6925 GCA_041161945.1 Actinomycetota bacterium | reverse complement strand
GGAGCAAAGCAAAAGCCAATTCCAAGCTGTGCAAAAGTCGTTTCTACACCTTTGCCATCAAGTGTTACTGCAACACCTAGCGCCTCTAATAGATCTGCAGCCCCTGATTTAGAAGAAGCTGCACGGTTGCCATGCTTAACGACTTTGGCCCCAGCAGCAGCTGCAATGATCGCCGCTGTTGTTGAGATATTGATTGTGTGAGCGCCATCGCCACCTGTACCAACGGTATCAACAGATCTTTGGGTTATTGAAATAGGCGCCGAATGTTCATACATCTGGGCAACTAGCGCGCCCACTTCTTCGCTTGTTTCACCTTTAGTTTTTAGCGCAAGAAGAAACTTCTTAATCAACTCAGTATCTGCTTGGCCTTCTAAAATCTGTTTCATGCACCACTGAACATCGGCTGGTTCTAAATCCAGGCCACTTTCAAGAATTGAGAAATTACGCTCCCACAACTCTTTCGACATTTTTTAAACTACAGCAGGGGTTGTGCCACGAAGTAGCTCTGCCGCACTTTTAGCTAGAGTGAAAGGATCAATAGGGTGAACAACTGATGCCTCTGCCATTGACCATGCTGCTAGCCAGGCATCTTCTTTGCGTCCTGTAATGACTAGAACTGGTGGGCAGTTAAAGACTTCATCCTTGAGTTGTCGAGCAACACCCAAACCACCCTCTGGAACGGCTTCGCCATCGAGGATGAAAAGATCGATGTTTGAGTTGTTATCAACGTAGGCACGAAGAGCGGACGCCGTTGCAAACTCATGAATCTGGTGTTCGGCTACATCGCTGGCAGTTCTGGTGCCCAAGGCGTCAATAACTGCCTTTCGCACAGATGAATCATCTGCGTAAAGGAGAATCTGCTTCTTTGCCATGGCCTAATCCTAGGCTCCCGCAATGGGTGTGCGAGCTGATTTTTACCGCCAAATATCTGTGGGCTGTTTCACTCCTGAACGGGGCGAATAGTGGCTGTGAAAGGGGGCTCCCGTAAGACGCAGGCGTAGTTTTCGGGAATAATGAGCGCATGTCGAGTACATCAGTAGCTGGCCACCACAAGATCACCCGCCCCAACGCGGTAGCCGTTGGGACAATCGTGTGGCTATCAAGTGAGTTGATGTTCTTTGCCGCACTGTTTGCAATTTATTTCACCACTCGCGCAGTGCAAGGTCCAACTATTTGGACAGAGGCAGGTGAAGTTCTAAATATTCCATTTGCAGCGTTGAACACAACAATTCTCGTTCTCTCATCTGTCACATGCCAGTTCGGAGTCTTTGCTGCAGAGCGTTTCCAGAACCACCGCACAGGCTCAATCCTGCAGATGAACAAATGGGGAATGCGTGAGTGGTTCGCTCTGACTTTCTTGATGGGTTCTTTCTTTATCGGCGGTCAGATTTATGAATATGCAGCACTTGTAGAAGAAGGTCTCACTCTTTCTTCGACTGCTTATGGTTCTATTTTCTATATTGCTACTGGTTTCCACGGTTTGCACGTGACTGGTGGTCTCCTTGCCTTTCTTATTGTGTTGGTTCGTGTTGCTAAGGCCCGTCGCTTTACTCACGAGCAAGCAACAACAGCAATCGTTGTTTCGTACTACTGGCACTTTGTCGATGTCGTGTGGATCGCGCTCTTCTCTGCGATCTATCTAATTAAGTAAGGGAGCACAAATACTTCGTGAAGCGTTTATCGCGTTACCGTAGACATAAGGCCGCTGGCCCATTGCTTCTCATTATTGCTCTGCTAGGAATTGGAACAACTTTCTCTGTTGCAAGTGCAACTGTTACAGAAACTGAAAATGTTTTTGCTCGTTCAGCTTCCATTGAAGAAGGAAAACAGATCTTCCTGAAAGGTTGTTCTTCCTGTCACGGGCTCAATGCTGAAGGTGCATCTATTGCTCCTTCTTTAGTTGGTGTTGGCGCAGCCTCTGTTGATTTCCAAGTTGGAACTGGCCGCATGCCTATGGCTGATATGAGCACACAGGCTATGCGTAAACCACGGGTTTACAACGAAGAAGAAACTGCAGCACTTGCCGCATACGTTGCATCCCTTGCCCCTGGCCCTGCTATTCCAGGTGAATCAGAGCTCAATTATGAGCGCGATGGAAACTCTGCTGAAGGTGGAGAATTGTTTAGAAACAACTGCGCGATGTGTCATAACTTTGCTGGTCAAGGTGGTGCGCTCTCACAGGGTAAGTACGCACCAACTCTTATGGGAGTCGAACCAAAACATATTTATGAAGCAATGGTTACTGGACCACAATCCATGCCAGTATTTAGTGATAAAACCATTACTCCTGAAGAAAAGCTTTCCGTAATCAAGTGGATCAAGGCAGCTGAAGCAGAACCAAATCTTGGCGGTGCAACGATGGGCCGCATTGGTCCAGTTTCTGAAGGTTTATTGGCATGGGTGTTAGGACTCGGACTGCTCATTGGTATTGCAGTCTGGCTAACTACGAGAGCAAGGTAGGCGCGAGATGTCTAATGAATTAACTCCTACTGATGACTCAGTAGTACCTCAACATGCACCACGTGCAACAGATATAAACCCTGCATCTGAAAAGCGTGCAGAGCAACAAGTAGCGATTCTCTTTGGACTCTCTGGTGTTGGCTCTGTTCTTCTTATTTACTCTTACATCTTCGTTGCAGACAATGTATTCATCTTCATTCCGATCATGGGTAATCAGAACGCTCAACAATTAGGTATCGGCATTGGCATGGCTATGTCACTGTTCTTTATTGGCATCGCTGCAATTCACTGGGCCAAAACTTTGATGCCAGATAAAGAGATTGTTAATCATCGCCACGAATTTCGCTCAAGTGATGAAGATCGCGAAGAGTTAGTCAAGACTGTTAAAGAAGGTGTTGCAGGAGTTCAGCTAGGTCGACGCAAATTGATCAAGCGCTCACTTGGCGCAGCCGTTGGTCTTTTTGCTCTTCCACCAGTTCTACTCCTTCGCGATCTTGGTCCGCTACCTGGAAAAAAGTTGGAGATGACGAATTGGAAAGCAGGAACTCGTCTGCTCACTGATCCAGGCAACCGTCCCATCTTGGCTTCAGATCTTGAAGTTGGCTCTGTAGTTCAGGTTTTGCCCGCTGTTGCTGACATGGAACATCGTCCATTAAGTGATATCGCAAAAGATCCTGTTCTGCTGATTCGCTTGCGTCCAGAAGAGTTCCAGTTAGATCCAGAGCGCCTTGCGATGACCCATGAAGGAATCATTGCTTTCTCAAAGATTTGTTCACACATGGGATGCGCCGTTGCTCTCTATGAACAAACAACAAAACACCTGTTGTGTCCATGTCATCAGTCAACATTTGATGTGACACGCGCTGCCAAGGTCATCTTTGGACCTGCAGCTAGACCATTACCTCAGCTCGACATCACTGTCGATGCTGAAGGTTATTTAGTAGCACGTGCACCATTTAATGAATCAGTCGGACCTAGTTACTGGGAGCGTAACTCACAATGAGCGCAACTGAAAAAATGGTAGGAAACACCGCCAACTTTGTTGATGAAAGACTTGGCGCTGCCAAGTGGGTTAAGAAGTCCCTCAATAAGGTCTTCCCTGATCACTGGTCCTTCATGTTCGGTGAAGTGTGCATGTACTCATTCATCATTTTGCTGCTATCAGGAACTTTCTTGACTTTCTGGTTTGATCCTTCCCAAAAGGAAGTTGTCTATAACGGTGCTTATGAGCCACTCCAAGGCTTAAAAATGTCGGCTGCATATGCCTCAACTTTGAATATCTCATTTGAAGTTCGCGGCGGTCTATTAATGCGCCAAATTCACCACTGGGCAGCAAACATATTCATGGCCGCAATCGTTGCTCACCTTCTGCGCGTGTTCTTCACTGGCGCATTTAGAAAGCCACGTGAATTCAACTGGATCCTTGGAATTCTCCTTCTTACTCTTGGTTTAGTAGAGGGTCTTCTAGGTTATTCACTTCCTGATGACTTGCTATCTGGAACTGGATTACGCATTACTTCAGCGATTATTCAAGCGATCCCCATTGTTGGCACCTACGCTGCATTCTTCTTATTCGGTGGAGAATTCCCGGGAACTGACTTTATCCCCCGCATCTTTACACTTCATATTTTGATCATTCCTGGAATTTTCCTAGCCGTCATCACAATTCACGTCATGTTGGTTTGGTACCAGAAGCACACACAGTTCCCAGGTGTTGGTCGCACAGAAAACAACGTTGTTGGTCACCCAATTTTGCCGGTCTACATGGCAAAAGCTGGTGGATTCTTCTTCGTAGTATTTGGAGTCACCGCATTCATATCCGCTGTTGCTTCCATTAACCCAATTTGGCTCTACGGTCCATACACTCCTGGACAAATTTCAGCAGGCTCGCAACCCGACTGGTACATGGGCTGGCTCGATGGTCTTGTGCGAATGGCTCCCCCATTAGAAACTCACGCTTTTGGTCATACCATTTCATGGAATATTTTGATTCCTGCGGTAATCGTTCCTGGAATTATCTTCACTGGAATGGCGCTCTATCCATTCATTGAGAGTTGGATTACTGGCGATAAGCGTGAGCATCACTTATTAGATCGACCACGCAACGTGCCAAACCGCACTGCACTTGGTGTCATGTCTATTACTTTCGTGATGATTTCACTTATCAATGGTGGTAACGACATTATCGCTACGAATTTTGATCTATCGATTAACCAAATCATGTGGTTCTCTCGCATAGGAATCTTTATTCTTCCTCCGCTAGCTTTCATCATTACAAAGCGTTTGTGTTTGTCATTGCAGCGCGCAGATCGCGAACTCCTTCTGCATGGAGCAGAGTCCGGTCGACTACTTCGCTTGCCACATGGTGAGTTCGTTGAAGTTCACACACCTATCTCGCCAGAAAAGGCTTACCTATTGCAATCACATGAGCAGTTGGTACCACTTGAGATTGAAGATGTTGATGCTCGTGGTGTGCGCAGACCAGGTGCACTTAAGAACAAGCTACAACGCCGTTTAAGTAAGGCGCATGCAGTCTCTGTCCCTAAGGTCACTGAGCAAGAGTTAAAGGAGATCGAAAACCACTAGTTGGTTCTACGTATTACAAGCCAAACACCCAGGGCGGTAATTCCTATTCCAAGGAAGCCTTGGGTGTTTACTTTTTCCCCAAATAATAAATAGGCCTCAAGGGCTGTTGCTGGTGGCACCAAATAAAAGAGAGAAGAAACCGTAGCGGCGCTGCCGTTGTTGAGCAGGCGCAGCAAAAGAAGCACTGCTCCCACAGATAGGGCGATGATGAGCCAGATAAATGCGGCGGCAAACTTAGGAGTGAACTCAATTCGTGTGCCACCTGTTGCAATAGCTGCAACACCCAACACTGCCCCAGCTGCCAGGTATTGATAAGCCGTTCCGGCCAGCATAGGAATTGCTGCACCGAACTTCTTTTGCATCAGCGTTGCAGTGGTGCTTCCTAGGAGTGCAACAAAGACTGCTGCAATTCCAACTTTAGAAACTGAACTATCAAAGGTTGGACCCAGAACTAACACAACACCGATTAATCCTGTAACCAAACCTACAAACTGGATCCAGCGCAGCTTCTCTCCTAGAACCTTCACAGCAAGGACTGAAACAAATACAGGTTGCAAACTCGTGATAACGGCTGCAACACCAGCAGATACTCCCTTGGAGATTGCGAAGAAGACTCCCCCGAGATAAAACGCATGCAAGAAAAATCCGATGAGGGCAGATTTGCTGATTTCACTTCGAGTCAGTGCAATCTGTGCGTGCATGATGCGAGCTGCGATGAAGAGAATGCCAGCGGCAATGAATATGCGCAGCGATAAGAATATGAATGGATCTGCATAGGGAAGACCATATTTAGCGCCTACAAAGCCAGTGCTCCATAGAAATACAAAGAGGTAGGGTGCTAAACGTGCAGTTTTCAACCTTCACATAGCGCTTTAAGTTGCACCAAACTCTTAGCCATAAACTTTGGATTTCTAGCAACAGCGCCAGTCTTCTTGAGCCACCAACGGGAGAAGGCAGGAATTGAATGACCATCAAAGATTTCAGTGACTTGGGTTGTTGAGTTTCCAAGATCAAGGAGCTCATATGACCAGGTCCATTTCATGAGATGACACCAGGTAATCTTTTGATTCTCTTCAAAAGCCACAACGGTATTTGTTATGCGATATGGCACCTTAATCTTCATCGCCATTCCAAACTTTGCGCCCTGATGTAGACGAACTGGGCCTGAAATACTTTTTTCGATTGTGCCAGAACCATCAAAGGAGGCATGGGCACGTGGGTCGGCTAGTACCTCAAATATCTTTGCTGCAGGGGCGTTAATTACTATGCGTGCGGCAGCTGTATTTGGATAATCAACATCCAGAATCTCTGCTCGTACTTGTGACATTAGTGAGATGAAACCGCAATCGGCTTTTCATACTCTGTGACCATGCCGATGATGGAGATAACTAGTGCTCCAAGTGAAATCACTGTTAGCCACCAACCAATAATCAATGAGAGCGTCAGTGCACACATGCTCAAGGCAACTGGCAATGGCCACCATGAGTGCGGGCTATAGAAACCAAGATCGCCAGCACCATCTGAAATGAGCGCAGTTAAATTATCTTCAGGAAGAATCTGTCCAATTCGGCGTTGTGTGAACCACACATAGAAGCCGACCATTCCAGCAAGTGCTGCAGCAAGAAGCATGCCGCCAATTCCAACAGGCTCACCGCCAATTTGCCAATAAATGATTGTCATCAAAACATAGAACAACGCCAGACCAATAAATAGCTGCCAAGAAACCTTCATAGTTTATTAGTGCCCTTCTGTCTTAACGTGTGGATAGTGCAGATCAAATGCTGGACGCTCTGATGAGATGCGAGGCATTGTTAGGAAGTTGTGGCGAGGTGGCGGACATGTTGTTGCCCACTCAAGTGATGCTCCATAACCCCAAGGA
>JBEATO010000040.1:0-13008 GCA_041161945.1 Actinomycetota bacterium | reverse complement strand
TCTCCGCGACACATCAACTTCTTGCCAGCACTTCGTGCTGATGCAATTAAACGAATCTCGCCCCAGACATCTTTGCGCTCAGACAAGATGCTCAGCATCACTGTTCCAACTGCGCCAGTTGCGCCAACGACTGCCAGTGATGGCTTCTTTGAGCTCTTCTTTTTACTCATCGTCCAGTTCCTCCATATACGACGGCTTCATTGCTATCAGCATCAAGGCCAAAGGCGGCGTGAGCAGCTTTAGCACCACGCTCTAGATCTGCCTGGCGGCAGATGATGGAGATGCGAATCTCTGATGTTGAAATCATTTCAATATTTATTCCAGCCTCTGACATTGCGCCAAAGAAGGTTGCTGTAATACCTGGATGTGAGCGCATTCCAGCGCCAATAAGTGACAATTTACCGATTTGATCATCGTATTGAATGGATGCAAATCCGACTTCACCTTGGAGCTTTTGCAAGATTGTTGTTGCATCTGCGCCTTCATCTTTTGGCAAAGTAAATGAAATATCTGTAAGGCCCGTAGCTGCGGCAGAGACGTTTTGAACAATCATGTCGATGTTGATGTCAGCATCGGCAATGGCTTGGAAGATACGTGCAGCAACACCAGTTCGATCCGGTACGCCGACAATCGTGATCTTTGCTTCGCTCTTATCGTGGGCGATGCCTGAGATGATTGCTTGTTCCATTTCTCCTCCTTGTGGGTGATCTTTGACCACCCATGTTCCTTCATTAGTTGTAAAAGATGAACGTACGTGAATAGGTAAGTCGTAACGGCGAGCGTATTCAACGCAACGCAAGTGCAGAACCTTTGCACCACTTGCTGCAAGTTCTAGCATTTCTTCATAAGTAACTGTTTTTAGCTTACGTGCATTTGGCACAACACGTGGGTCTGCGCTAAAGATGCCATCAACATCTGTATAGATTTCACAAACATCGGCCTCTAACGCAGCAGCTAATGCAACTGCAGTTGTGTCACTACCACCGCGACCAAGAGTTGTTACATCTTTTGTATCTTGTGAAATTCCTTGAAAGCCAGCAACGATTGCAATTGCACCTTCTGCCAACGCTTCTTGAATACGTCCTGGTGTCACATCGATAATGCGAGCGCGACCATGTGCAGAAGTTGTAATCACGCCAGCTTGAGAACCAGTAAATGAACGGGCTTCATGACCTAGATTTGTAATTGCCATTGCCAGTAACGCCATAGAGATTCGCTCACCGGCGGTCAGCAACATATCCAGTTCGCGCCCAGATGGAATTGGGGTGATCTGTTTAGCTAAATCAATGAGTTCATCAGTTGTATCGCCCATTGCAGAAACAACCACAACGACCTGATTGCCATCGCGCTTGGCTGCCACAATGCGATTGGCAACGCGCTTCATGCCCTCGGCATCGGCCACAGAGGAGCCGCCATACTTCTGAACGATCAGTCCCATGGCTCAATGGTGGCGCATAGATTTAAATGGCGCGAACCCTTTTTCGGATTATCTTAAATAATGAGACAAGGCACGTATCAAATAACGAGATTAAACATCGCGGCGGCCTTCAAATGCTCGGCCCAGCGTGACTTCATCGGCATATTCCAAATCTCCACCCACTGGCAAACCACTAGCTAAACGAGAGACTTTAATTTCAAGCGGCTTAATCATGCGCGATAGATAAGTGGCTGTGGCTTCACCTTCAAGGTTTGGATCAGTAGCCAAGATAACTTCAACGATTCCAGGATCTGCAAGACGGGCCATGAGTTCGCGAATACGCAACTGCTCAGGACCAATTCCATCGATAGGACTTATTGCACCACCGAGCACGTGATACTTACCGCGAAATTCGCGTGTGCGCTCAATTGCAATGACATCTTTACTCTCTTCAACAACACAGATCAACGTGTTATCGCGTCGTGGATCACGACAGATGCGGCACTGATCTTCCTCTGAAACGTTCCCGCACTCTACGCAAAACTTAACGCGCTCTTTTACTGTGCGAATGGAATCAAGTAGAGCTGTTGCCACCTCGGCATCTGCTTGCAAAATATGGAAAGCAATTCGTTGAGCCGACTTTGGACCAATACCTGGCAAGCGACCTAGAGCATCGATGAGATCTTGAATTGCACCTTCATACATACCTGACATTAATTATTTACTCTCAATTACTTTTGCGCCGAGTTCTTGGGCAAGCAGCGCAGCACCAGAAAGCAAAGTCTTATCTGATGGTGCCTCTGACGTGCGAACCTCACGCGCAGCTGGCGTATTGGTATCAATAGACGGATCAACAACGCATTCAATCTTTCTATCTATTCCAACGACATCCACAAATGCCTTGCGCAAGATCTCATCAGATTCAGATCGAACAAATGAATCTCTGGCCCCTGCATTAACAATTCCGATGGTGATTGCTGTGTCATCAACTGCTAATACTTGAGCTGAAGCAGAAAGCAGCGACCAGGTCAGTCTGCGGCGCTTCTTCACATCTTCAATCACATCTGGCCAAGCACGGCGCAGCGCAGCGATATCAAAGGCACCAGGGGCACTACTTACCTTCGGTGCAGGGGCAGCTTCTTTAACTTCGCTCTTTACTGGTTCAGCTTTTGCTGGAGCAACTACTGCTTCTGCTTTTTTCTCAGCAACGCGCGCTGGCGCAGGCGTTGTCATCGGTGCAATGTTTTCAGCACGTTCTAAGCGCTCAATGCGAGAAAGCATTCCGGATTCACCGCTGTCACCGATGGGCAAAAGTATGCGTCCGCAGATCAGTTCCAGCATTAATCGTGGCGCTGTGGCACCACGCATCTGGGTTAATCCTTCTGCAGCAATATCTGCAGCCCGTGAAAGATTGGCAGTTCCAATTCGATTAGCTTGATTTTGCATACGCTCCATCTGATCATCTGGAATATCGCGCAGGATTGAATTGCTAGCTGAATCTTTAAGTGCATCAACAATCATTAAGTCGCGGATGCGCTCGAGCATGTCACTTGTAAAGCGGCGTGGATCATGGCCGGATTCAATGACTCGATCAATGGTTTTAAACAGCGTTGCACCATCATGGGCTGCAATTGCATCGATGGCATCATCGAGTAGTGCGCCATCTGTGAAACCTAATAGTTGGATTGCGATCTCATAGCTCACGCCATCTTTACCAGCACCGGCAAGAAGTTGTCCCAGCACCGAGAGTGCATCACGGACTGAACCACCAGAGGCGCGAACAACTAGTGGAATAACCCCTTTAGCAACGCTAACTCCTTCATGATTACAAATCTTCTCTAAGTGCGCAGCCAATATTCCAGGTGGAACTAAACGGAATGGATAGTGGTGTGTGCGAGAGCGAATAGTTGCAATGAGTTTTTCTGGCTCAGTTGTTGCAAAGATAAAAATAACGTGGGGAGGCGGTTCTTCAACAACTTTTAGAAGTGCATTAGCAGCACCTGGTCCAAGTTGGTGAGCCTCATCAATGATGTAGATCTTGTAACGGCTTTGCACTGGTGCAAAGAAAGCTTTATCGCGAAGATCGCGTGCATCATCTACTAAACCATGTGTGGCCGCATCTAGTTCAATAACATCAAGTGAACCTGGGCCATTTGCAACTAGATCATTACATGATTGGCACTCACCACATGGATTGGGTGTTGGTCCTTTAACGCAGTTAAGTGAGCGTGCCATGATGCGAGCGCTAGAAGTTTTTCCGCAACCACGTGGGCCACTAAATAAATATGCGTGATGTGTGCGCCCTGATTCCAACGCATTTGAAAGTGGAACTGTTACATGTTCTTGTCCAATGACATCTGCAAAAACAGAGGGACGATACTTGCGATACAACGCTAAAGACATCGTGTGCTCTCCTCTACTCTTCGACGCAATTTAATAGGACCCCTCGCACACCCGCCAGAGCGGACCTACCCTTGCTGCATTCCTGCCCTGGGGGAGTTCAGTACGGATAACGCCGTACGAGGGATCTGGCGTAATCATAGTTATAGCCACCGATAGAGTGCTCCCCTCGGGAGGATTCGCATAGCGGCCGAGTGCGCACGCTTGGAAAGCGTGTATAGGGCAACCTATCGAGGGTTCAAATCCCTCATCCTCCGCCAGAACGTCCGTCAACCTGTAATCAGAAGAGTGGCCCCATCCCATACTGATATTGAAGATGTTCTCTTTCCTCATTGGCCGTTCTAGGCTTAGATTGCCGAGCATTCTTTTTGTGTAAACACCCTTGGGGATTATTGTGTTCCATCGATCTCATCTTCTTCTCAAACTCTTACTAGATTGAAGTCGCCGCTAATTGTGGAGGTACTAATTTTTACCACCTTGTCACTATTTCCTGAAGCCTCTTCATCTCCATGAAGAGGAATCTCTGAATTTAAATCTCCGCTAATCGAGTTACCATCTACCTCGACATTGAGATCCGGTGCTACGTAAACTTTGATATCGCCACTTACACTCTTTAAAGTGTAATTACATGCAGAGTATGTATGAGTTGCGATATCACCGGAAACAGTTTTAATAGTGCAGTCCTCGGTTGGATTTTTGCCGATTGTTACATCGCCCGATACAGATCCAATTTCAAGTTCTGAGACCGCTTGATTGACCTCAAGATCTCCGGCCACCGTCTTGATTTTTAAGCTGGCACTTTCAGGTAGAGCTATTTCGACAGATAGCCCACGTAGGGGGCCAAAATTAATACCCCAAAAATTTTGGTCCTTTTTGTCCAAGGGTAGAGTTGTGTTTATGCTCCAACTCTTCTTGTCGATACGCACGGTCAATTTCCGATCGACCTGAACAATTTCTGCTAGCCCAGCTGTCTTTAATGCTTTTTTTGAAGCGGCAAGAATCCTGACGCGGCATTTTCCGTCCTGTGATTCGACCACAGTCACCTGACTTGAAATACCGATTACGGAGACCTCGGGTCGCTCAATATCAAAGCTTTCTTCTCTAGCAACTTGAAGTGATTGATTGAATTTCATTAGCTCTTCCCCTTTCCTTTTAGTTGTCTTTTTCCGATAGATACCGAGAAACTGCCTCGGTCGCTTGTCTTAAGTAGCCACGAGTTCAAGGAAATCCCTTCCTTCGTCGCTGCGCTTTCAATTCGGGACTTCAAATCCTCTGGAAGTCTTAAAGTGATTCGGGCGTTGAGGTCAGATGGGTTCTCTCGAATTACAGTGCCATCTTCGATATAGGCGAGCTCGATATCCTCACCCTGTACTCGAGCCTCCAAATGAGCCCCAGGGATTTGCTCGTTTATCTCTTCGGCAATTTCACTCAACGCCTCTAAAAGTCGGGTGCGCAGGACTGGTGTAAGTGTTGGAATCAAGCGTGAAACAGCGGTTTCAAGCTCTGGCCCACCTAGTTTTCCAAGGGCTTTTATATCCCCAGACAGTAGATCTATAAACTTTGACGTCTTCATGATGTCATCATGACATCACTTTGGCATCCTTGTCAACGGCATTTTGGGCCACCTTGCCAAAAACTAACCATCTAGTTAGCGTGCCTTTCATGACCCGTTTACCTAAAAAACGGGGAATTACCCAGGCTGAAGAGGATAAATCCCTCATCCTCCGCCAAATCATCTGTGGATAACCCGATTTAGATTTCTTGAGATTTTGCCATTCTCAGGTATGACCAAATCAATTCCTGCTGGTTCTTTCCTTAGCTCACTTCTTTTCGCGCTCTACCTAACTTCATCATCGGCACTTTATGCTGCCGAGAGCATAGTTACACCTCCCAAGACACAATGTTTTATCGAAATCCAGGATGCACATATTTCAACCACAATCCTGGAACAACAAGGCCGCTTAGCTGTCAAAATAAATGCATTATCAAAATGCAACGTTCCGCAGAGTAACGTTGTTTTAACCGTAAAAATCTTCAAAAACGGTTTTGGAGCTCCACATCTCGTTGCTCAGAAAAGTACTAAAGCAGATGGTCTAAAATCAAATGGACTAATAGTAAAAAACCAATTTACTTATGCTTACTGCAAGAACACAGCCAAAACTAAGTACTATGGAATTGCTTCTGCCCGCGCAACTATCAACGGAAAGGTGTTTATAGCGCCACCCGTGTGGTCAGAGAAAACTATTGAACTTAAATGTGGGACCTGAGTTAGACTTCTGTTATGAGTGAGAATCCAGAAGAATTCCTAAGCGATAAGGATATTGAGTGGGAACGTACTTTCTTTTCTCTAGTACAGGATCTAAAAACTAAGAATTCTTCACGGTATGAGGAGCTTGCACTCCGATTATCACCCGGAGGCGAAGAACTACTTGACTTACCAAGTGGAATCTACAAAATTTCAGTTGATGAAAATGGTTGTGGATATAGCTCTCGAAAGTCAGACGGAAAAGATTTCCAAAGACTCGGATGGACAAAACTTCCTCAAAATCTCGAAGAAAGAATTTCAGCGATAACTGATACTTTGGCTGAATGTGAAGCTAGAGCTGAAATTGATGCCTAGTTTCACAATCTGTCTATTTAGTTGCCTTAAGAAGCTTCATACTCTTTAAGAGTTTTTAAATCTCTACCCCGATGTACTTGGTCTGCAAGAACTCATGGATGCCATCAAAGCCACCTTCACGGCCCAACCCTGATTGCTTCACGCCACCAAAGGGAGCTGCTGGATCTGAGATAACACCTTTATTAATGGCAACCATTCCTGATTCCATCGCTTCTGTTGTGCGCAAGGCGCGTGTGAGATTTGAAGAGAAGACGTAACTAATAAGACCAAACTCGGTGTCATTAGCCAGCTTGATGCCCTCTTCATCTGTATCAAAAATAATGATTGGGGCTACTGGCCCAAAGATTTCATGGAGAAGAATTGGATTGTCTTTATCAACGATTAACACTGTGGCTGGATAGAAAGCGCCATCACCTTCAGGCTTTACTCCACCAACTTTTACCTTCGCACCCGCAGCTACAGATTCATCAACGATTTGTGCAATCTTATTGCGCTCCTTCATTGATACTGAAGCGCCAAGAGTTGTTGTGGCATCGGTACCGCGACCCATCACAAATGAGCTCATGGACTTAGTCATCTCGGCTATGAATGCCTCTGAAATACCGCGCTGAACAAAGATGCGGTTTGCTGATGTGCAGGCAGCACCACCGTTGCGCATCTTGGCAAGAAGTAATTGCGGAATTGTTACTGCAAGATCTGCGTCATCATGAACAACCACTTGTGCATTTCCGCCCAGCTCCATTGAACAGCGAATTACCCTGTCTGCAGCCTCTTTTAACAGCACGCGACCAACTTCAGTTGACCCAGTAAATGAAAGGTTCTTTACGCGTGGATCATGCAACATCTTTGAAATCGCTGGTCCTGTTTTTTCTGGCAGAACTAGATTAAGAACTCCCTTAGGAAGACCCGCACGTTCCATGATGTCAACGATGTACATGGCCGTTAATGGTGTTTCAGTTGCTGGCTTTAAAATCATTGTGCAACCGGCAGCAACTGCTGGACCGATCTTGCGAGTTGCCATACCTGCTGGGAAGTTCCATGGCGTAATAAGAATAGAAAGCCCAATAGGTTGGTGAGTTACAAGGATTCGCTTGTCCCCTGATGGAGATTTGCGGAAATCACCTGGTGTGCGAACTGTCTCTTCTGCAAACCAACGGAAAAATTCTGCCGCATATCCAGCTTCACCGCGAGCATCTGGCATCGCTTTTCCATTTTCGCGAGAAATCAACGTTGCGATTGTCTCGATTTCACTTGTCATAATTTCAAAGGCTTTGCGCAAAATCTCAGAGCGATATCGAGGTGCAGTCTTTGCCCAAGATTCTGCCGCAGCATCTGCGGCAGCGATAGCTGCTTCGCACTGTGCATCAGAGGCCAAAGAAACTTCGGCAATTACTGAGTTATCACTTGGATCATGGACGGCAACCTTGCTAGCGCCCTCCACCCATTGGCCATCGATATATAACTGTGTATGCATGGGTGAAGCATACGCTTTAGGCGTAAAACAGAGAAGATTGTGCGGGCTGAGGTAGAGTGATGCTCATTAAGTTGCATAGTTTGCAATTGAAAGAGGAGTTATAAGTGCCTAAGTCGTGGACTGATAACGCTCCTGCTCCGGTTGTTAAGCAGGAGAGCTCTCACTTAAAAGATCCCCTTAGCTACAAGATTAAGCGCCGGTTGCTTGGAGTTCCGCTAAACAGACACACCTTGGCATCACAAAGATTAAACAAACGAAATGCTTTTGGAGTTCTCTCCTCTGATTGCATCTCTTCCTCTGCTTACGGTGGAGAACAAATTTTAGTGGCTTTGATTCCAGCTTTTGGTCTTGCCGCATTCACTATTTTTCCACCAATGATCGGCATTATTTTGTTGATGTTGGTAGCAATTACTCTCTTGTACAAAGATGTGATTAGTACATACACCCGCTCTGGTAGTGCATATCTTGTATCACGAGAAAATTTCGGTCGAGTAGTCTCCCAAATTGCTGCAGTTGAATTAATGTTTGGCTACATCATCACTGTGGCCATTCAATCCGCAGCTGGTGTCGCCGCATTGCTTTCAACTTTCCCTGAATTGAACTCGCTCAAAGTTGAGTTAACAATTTTGATTGTTATTATTTTGACTTACTTAAACTTAAGAGGCGTTAAGGATGCAGGTGTTATTTTCGTAATCCCATCATATTTATTTATGGGAACTATGTTTGTGGTCTTTATCTTTGGTATCTATAGGTACTTCAATGATTCTTTACCGGTATACAGCGCTGACACTGAAGGTTTAATTCCGATCGGACAGGCCCAAGGATTGCTCTCAGTTGCCGCGATGCTTTTAATATTGAAGGCATTTGCCAATGGAAGCGCCTCATTAACTGGCATAGAGGCGATATCTGACAGCGTTCCTCTCTTTAAATCCCCCGAGCATGTGAATGCCAAAAAAGTACTTATTTTGATGAGCATGACTCTTGGCACCTTAATCCTTGGTATTGCATGGCTTGCCAAGGAAACTCAGGCCATTCCATATGCCGATGGAACACCAACAGTGATTTCGTTAGTTGCAAAAGCGGCGCTGGGAGATAGCTTGATCGGCGACATCCTCTTTGTTTTAACACAACTAGGCACCATGTTGATTTTATTTGCCGGGGCTAATACTTGCTTTAGCGCTTTCCCAAATATGGTCAATATGGTTGCAAATGATGGTTTCTTGCCTAGACGTTTAACTCAGCGCGGTCACAAATTAGTATTTTCAAATGGAGTATTTTTTATTGCAGGTGTTGCCTCAATCTTGGTAATTGTAACAAGTGCAAGTATCACTATTTTGGCCGCAATCTATGCTCTGGCTGTATTTGTTGGATTTGCTTTAACTGGCGCTGGAATGACAAAAAAGAGTTTTGGTTCCAAGGCTCCAAATCGAGTGAGAAAAGTAATTCTCCATGCAACAGCCACTGGGATTGCACTGTTTACGGTGATTGTCCTATCCCTCGTTAAATTCTCAGAAGGAACTTGGGTTGTAGTTGTAGGAACACCTCTTGTTGTTCTACTCATGCTCAAGTTCAACAATCAATACGCACGTGAGCAAGAAGCTCTTGCAGTAAAGCAGCATCAAGAACGTGCTACCTCAATTGCTCGACATGACGTAACAGTTCTTGTTGATAACGTTGATATTGCAACTGTTGGTGCGATTCGATATGCGCGCAGTTTGAAGCCTCGTAATTTATCTGCCGTCCATTTTGTTATTGATGATCGTCGTGCTGAAGCAATTCAAAAAGCATGGGCAGCTTCAGATGCACTAGATGATGTGACACTTGAATTGATCGACTGTCATGATCGCCGTCTTGCTAACTCTGCTTTGGATTATGCAATCCGAATGACTGAAAAGCCAGATGTTGAACTGACTTTATTGCTCCCACGCCGTTCCTACTCTGGTTTCTTGGGACGATTGCTTCATGATCAAACCGCTGAAGAAATTGCGGCACCGATCTCACAACTTCCACGAGTCGTTGCAACGATTGTTCCCTTCGATGTGGACCGCATTACATCTGGAAAAGTTTTATTCACTTCTGAAAAACTTACTCCGGCACCAGTTGCACCTAAAGTGATTAAGAAGAATCCTCCGGTGAACCTTGAACCTGTTGGTCACTATGCCGAAAATGTGACACCAATCGGTGATATTGAGTGGCGCAAGCGCGCTCAAGTTCAAGGCCGCGTGACATCAATTAAGACTGCCCCTCGAGGCTCTGCTCCAACCCTTGAAGTTGAAATCTGGGATGAAACTGGCGGAGTCTCATTACAGTTCTTAGGTCGCCGAGAAATCGCAGGTCTAGAAGTTGGTTCACAGATGCGTGCTGAAGGCATGGTTGGTGAAGATGAAGGATCTATGGTGATTCTTAATCCTTCTTACGAACTCCTTGTATAAATTCTTTCAACATCGCTGAACACTCTTCTTCAAGTACTCCACCACGCACCTCTAGCTTATTCAGGGCCCGAGGATCACGAATAACATCCCAAACCGAGCCAACTGCACCGCCTTTTTCATCCCATGCGCCAAATACAAGGGTTGAGATTCGAGACTGTGCAATAGCGCCCGCACACATAGGACATGGTTCTAATGTCACAACAATGGTGTGATTCTCTAAACGCCATTGCCCTAATGCTTTCGCAGCTTTTCGAATAGCAACAATTTCAGCATGTGCTGTTGGGTCGTTATTTAATTCACGTTCGTTGTGGCCAGTAGCAATAACTGCACCAGCGCTATTAACAATCACCGCACCGACTGGAACATCTCCACTGGCGCTAGCTTGTTGCGCAACAGCTAAAGCTGCGCGCATTAATTCTTGATCGTTCACAGCTCTAATAACTCTGCAAACTGATCGCCAAATCCCAATCGATTAGCAATCGCTTCCAGTTGTTCATCAGGAAATAACTCTGCATCATCACAGAGTGCTGAAATCTCCATACCGTTCATTCCAAGATCTGCAAGAATTTCTAACTGACCGATTGGAGACGATTCATCATCATCTTCTGGAAGTGGGATGTCTGCAATCTCTAATAACTCTTCAGCAACTTCATAATCTAGCGCGGCAGTTGCATCACTCAGGAATAGTGAAATGTGTGCACCTAGTACGCGAATTAAAATAAAGAACTCTTCATCAATTGAAATAAGTGCGATGGAGCCACCATTTGTTTGCTGCGCTTTAAGGCGTGAAATTATTTGGCCGATGTCATTTGGATCCGGCAATATTCCTAAGGTCCAGCGTCCATCTTCATGCCATGCAGCTACGGCTATATCTAACTCATTTGTGACACTGATTACTTTTGGCGCATCTTCGGCTAAAACGTCAAACTCTTCGATGTCTTCTACGAGGTCATCATCGAAATCGGCCATGCTCAGATGATTCCACTCATTGGAAAGGATTGAAAGCCCTGTAAGGTAATACCTATGAAAGTTCACGTTGCCAATCACCCGCTTATTGCCCACAAATTGACGGTTTTGCGCGATGAACGTACTGATTCCCCAACATTTCGCCGTTTAGTCGAAGAGCTAGTAACACTTCTGGCGTATGAGGCAACTCGCGACATTCGTACACACAGTGTTGAGATAACAACTCCAGTTACAAAGACAAAAGGCCTCAAGATGGCCGAGCCTCGCCCGGTAGTAGTTCCTATTTTGCGCGCAGGTCTTGGAATGCTCGAAGGTATGAGCAAGTTGATGCCAAATGCTGAAGTTGGTTTCCTTGGGATGGTCCGAGATGAAAAAACTTTGAAAGCAAGTACATATGCCAATCGTTTACCTGAAGATTTATCTGGCCGTCATGTATTTGTTTTAGATCCAATGCTTGCAACAGGTGGAACTTTAATTGCAGCTTTTCATTACTTACTTGACCTTGGCGCAACTGAGATCACAGCAATTTGTATCTTGTCAGCACCTGAAGGTGTGAAAGCTGTAGAGGATGAGTTCTCTGGCAGTAAAGTGCCAATCAATATTGTTACTGGTGCACTTGATGAGAAGTTAAATGAACATGGTTACATCGTTCCAGGACTTGGCGATGCTGGCGATCGTTTATACGGAGTCGTGTAAATGGCAGCCACTTCCCCCGGATATGGAATCACTATCCGTGTTGAGGGTCCACCTTCTGCTCAACCTGTAGCTCTTGCTACAACTGTTATCACTGACGCTGGTGCAACCATAACCGCACTCGATGTTGTTGAATCTCTTTTAGAAAAAGTTGTTTTAGATATTACGTGTGACACCATTGATTCAGCCCACGCTGATCAAATAACTATTGCACTTGCAAAGAATCCTGAACTCACAGTTCGCAAAGTCAGTGATAGAACATTCCTTCTCCACCTGGGTGGAAAGATTGAAATTCAATCAAAAGTTCCACTAAAGACCCGCGATGATCTCTCTCGTGCTTACACACCAGGTGTTGCACGTATTTGTCAGGCAATCGTTGCCGACCCAGCAGATGCTCGCCGCTTAACTATTAAGCGCAATACAGTGGCAGTTGTTACTGATGGATCAGCAGTATTGGGCCTTGGAAACATCGGTCCAGCGGCAGCACTTCCTGTGATGGAAGGTAAAGCTGCCCTCTTTAAGCGCTTTGCAGATGTTGATGCTTGGCCAGTCTGCCTAGACACACAAGATGTCGATGAAATCGTTCGCACAGTTCAATTAATCGCACCTGTCTACGGCGGAATCAATCTAGAAGATATCTCTGCTCCTCGATGCTTTGAAGTTGAACGCCGACTACGTGAACTGCTTGATATCCCTGTTTTCCATGATGACCAGCATGGAACTGCCATTGTTGTTCTAGCTGCGCTTCGCAATGCACTTAAGTTTGTTAAAAAGGATCTTGGTTCAGTAAAGATTGTTTTGAGTGGCGTGGGTGCAGCTGGAAATGCAATCGCTCGCCTACTCACACTCAGCGGAGCTAAGAACATTATTGGCTTCAACCATCACGGCGTCATCCATAACCAGATGAAATCTGATGATTCAATGCAGCAGTGGTTTATTGATAACAGCAATCCACATAACTTTATTGGCACAATGCCAGAGGCTCTCGTTGGTGCTGATGTCTTTA
>JBEATO010000038.1:0-2680 GCA_041161945.1 Actinomycetota bacterium | reverse complement strand
GCATGCAAACAAGCAAGAACATCGTGGTGGTTAATAAAGATCCAGAAGCGCCACTGTTTGAATTAGCTGATTTTGGTGTTGTGGGAGATCTCTTTGCCGTGCTGCCTCCTGCCACTGAAGGCGTTAAAGCCCTCAAAGCCTAAGATTGGACCCATGTCCTCTATCTACCTAGACCATGCGGCCACAACGCCCATGGTCGAAGAAGCGTTAATTGCCATGACTGCGCAATTAGCACGCTTAGGTAATCCTTCAAGTTTGCATACACATGGACGTGCAACACGAAAAACTTTAGAAGATGCCAGAGAAGTTATTGCAAAAGAAGTTGGTTGCTTGCCCAGCGAAGTTATTTTTACCGCATCAGGCACAGAAGCAAATAACACTGCGCTCAAAGGTTTGTATTGGCAAGGACGCGATAAAGGCAAGCATGTTGTGGTTATTAGCGCCATTGAGCACCATGCAATTCTTGATCCTGCGTACTGGCTAGAAGTGCATGAGGGTGCTGAAATTGTTCAGATTCCAGTGAATGCTCATGGCGTAATAGACATTGAATTTCTTACTCAACTAGTTGCTGCCAGAGGCAATGAGATTGCAGTAATTAGCGTCATGCATGCAAACAATGAAACTGGAGTTATTCAACCGATTGCAAAGGTTGTTGAAATTGCTGGAGAAATTCCAGTTCACACCGATGCCGCGCAGAGCTTTAAAAAGGTTCCGCTTTCATTTGCAGATCTTGGTGTTTATGCAATGTCATTGAGCGCCCATAAAGTTGGAGGACCTCTAGGAATTGGCGCACTCATTTTGCGCAGAGCAGTTGAAATTCCTGCATTGCTGCACGGTGGGGGACAAGAACGTGAAATTAGAAGTGGAACTTTAAATGCACCAGCAATTGTGGCTTTTGCTGCAGCAGCTAAGAGCAAGTATTACGATGCAGAGAACGTAAGCGCACTGCGTGACTCCTTTATTGCAGGAATTACATCTGCACTTCCTGAAGTAATTATTAATGGTGTGCAGTCAGCTCGTTTACCAGGAATCGTGAATGTTACTTTCCCTGGAACGCAAAGTGACACGTTGCTATTGCTCATGGATGCACAACACATTTCCTGTTCAACGGGATCAGCCTGCAGTGCTGGTGTGCATGAAGCCAGCCACGTTTTACTAGCCATGGGACACAGTGAAGTAAGTGCTCAGTCTTCACTGCGCTTTTCTTTCGGTGCGACAAGCACCAGTGCAGACGTTGATTTCGCAGTGTCAGTGCTGCCTGATGTAATTACCCGTGGAAGGGCGGCAAATCTTTCATGAAGTTAATTGCGGCAATGAGCGGTGGCGTTGATTCTGCAGTGGCTGCTGCCCGCGCAGTTGAAGCTGGCCATGATGTTATTGGTGTGCACTTAGCGCTCTCCTCAAATCCTCAGAAGTATCGCTCTGGTGCTAGAGGCTGTTGCACCATTGAAGATTCACATGATGCGCGCCGCGCCGCCGATGTCATCGGTATTCCTTTTTATATCTGGGATATGGCTGAAGAGTTTCATGATGGCGTTGTTGAAGATTTCTTAGCTGAGTATGCAGCTGGGCGAACACCTAATCCATGTTTGCGTTGTAATGAAAAGATTAAATTTGCAGCCGTACTAGATCGTGCACGCGCTATGGGATTTGATGGTGTTGTTACAGGTCACTATGCAAGAACACAGATATCTGACACTGGAAAGACTCTTCACCGAGCAGTTGATCACTCAAAAGATCAGTCATATGTTTTATCAGTTTTAACGGTTGAACAAATTGAGGGAGCGATTTTTCCGCTGGGTGATACAACGAAAGTTGATATTCGCAAAGAGGCAGAAGTGCGCGGCTTAGCAGTTGCACAAAAGCCAGATAGTCACGATATTTGTTTTGTTCCATCTGGTGACAACGCTGGATGGTTGCGAGATCGTTTGGGAAGTGAAGTAGGCCCAATTGTTGATCAAGATGGTGTAAAAATCGGTGAACACAAAGGTGCTTACACATACACAATCGGCCAACGCAAAGGCTTAGGACTAACAGTTCCAACTGCTGATGGTTCACCGCGATTTGTTTTAAAGATTGAGCCTGTGAGTAACACCGTTGTAGTTGGTGCACGTGAAGATTTAGCAGTGTCAACTATGCGTGGTGAGAGAGCTGTGTGGTGTGGCCCAGGTGTAACCGAACAACCACAACGCGGCTTTGTTCAAGTACGCGCGCATGGTGCAGCACTACCTTGCTCTTATTTCTTTGATGGAACATTGCTCACTGCCCAATTAGATGAACCTCTTTTAGGATTGGCAACTGGCCAAGCGATGGTTATTTATGATGGTGATCGCGTCGTAGGTTCAGCCACAATTTGTGAGACTGAGTAATGAGTAATCAAGCTCGCCACCGCATGAGTGAGCTCATGGGACAAATTCGTGATCATCAATTTAAATACTACGTTCTAGATGCACCAACAGTTACTGATGCAGAATTTGATGCCTTACTAAAAGAATTAACTGCGATAGAAGCCAAGCACCCAGAACTTCGTGAGGCAGATTCACCAACCCAACACGTGGGTGGAGGCTTTGCTACTCAATTTGAGCAACGCGATCACATTGAAAAAATGATGAGTTTAGATAACGTCTTTGACATTGAAGAGCTTTCATCATGGTTTGATCGCGTTGAGAAGGAAGTTCCT
>JBEATO010000031.1:0-3875 GCA_041161945.1 Actinomycetota bacterium | reverse complement strand
TCTCTAACTGATAGATCTTTGTTGGATCATCTGAGTTAACAAGTTTGACTGTGGTGGCACCAGCACTCAAGGCTTTCAATGATGGGTTAGTAATAAAGCCACCTTGATCACCGCCTGGAACAAAGGAAACAACTCCAGCAATCATTACTTCAGCGCTCCACTTAGCCGGATCTGTGACAGTCAAAACAATTGAACTGCCCGCTCTAACAGAAACATCTGTCTCAATTGTGGGATCAACCATTATGGGAGGCAGTGCTTGCGCCAGAGTATTACCACTGGCTTTGACAGTTTTTAAGCTTTTAGCAACCGATATGAGCTGGGCGTATGTAATGCCGCCAATACCTTGAACTTGTATCTCTGTTGCTTCAAATCCTTTAAGGGCTTTAGTTGTATAGATCAAATAGCCACCCACACGTGCAATATCTTCAGTACCGCATCGCTTGTATGCAGCCACAGACATTTGGGATGGATCGCAATAGGCATAGACCTTGGCTTTGTTTCCATTTACT
The DNA here is from genome assembly GCA_041161945.1 of Actinomycetota bacterium. Classification (GTDB taxonomy): domain Bacteria; phylum Actinomycetota; class Actinomycetes; order Nanopelagicales; family Nanopelagicaceae; genus Planktophila. The sequence continues at coordinate 3,366 of JBEATO010000031.1, read as the reverse complement.
ACAGCAACTCGTAGGTATTTAGTTAGACCTGGATTAGAGCAATTAGCACCAGCCATAGTCTGCATAATCTGCAGATAGCGTTTAGTTCCACCGTATTGAACAAAGATCCAATCTTCTTGCCCTGGTTGGCAGGTAAGGAGAGAAAACTTTGTAGTTTTGAGGCCCAAGGTATTACTTGGCTTATAAACAGAGTAGGTAAGCCCGGTTTGAGAGTCTGCGAACTTATCAGTGGCACCCATGGCAGGGGTCATTACAAGTAGGGCAAGAACGATGGCTACTAAGTTCTTCACAGGAGATAACTTAGCGGCCATCTCTGTCAGATTCATTTTAAGTACGGGGGATATTTGGGGATAACCCTCATCTACACGCTCACTATTACAATTCACCCATGGAATTGCGCTTTACCAACGAGCTCCTTGAGTGGCGCGGCCCAGCACCTTTTTATTTCATCCAAACCCCACCAGATATCACCGCTGAGATAAAAGTAATCGCTGCCGCTAAAACATATGGCTGGGGAGTCCTTCATACCAATGTCACTATTAATACAACCCAATGGAAAACCGCTCTTATACCTAAAGATGGCGCCTATTTAGTTCCTATAAAAAACGCTATTCGATTACCTGAAAAGTTAGAGCTGGGACAAAGAATTGATGTGGCGCTCTCTTTTAATCTGTAATAACTACTCTGCGTAACACGAAACTCTGCTTTAATCCCTTTGTCTTGCTTTGCAAGAAAATGGTTAAATGATCGAGCTGGTAACTCGGAACGACAAAGTCATTTTGCCTTGGAGTGTTCGATGGTGGTGGCCTTGAGAAATCAGGGCCATTACTGTTTTCCACAGATAGTTATCATCAATAAAAGATAATTTTATATTTCCCACATCATTCGCATGCGGGTGTTCGTGGTGAAAGGGCAGCATAAGTAGTTTTACCAACTGCTGGGTGCGGGTTCGATTCCCGTCGAACATTCCGTCTATCAGTGGCCTCACGTTCTAGGCGTGGGGCTACTTTTATTTATGATGAAGTAAGTTCTAGCAACGGCTTTTTAGGTTTATCTTCTTCCAAACCCTTTAATACTTCTGAGAGAACAGGCTTGACTGCACTGATTCCCTGTTCTGCTGAGATCAACGCTTGCGCAAGGAAGCGGTTAAATTCCCGGCCAGTGCTTGCTTGAAACAAAATACCGGAAGTCTTTTGGCGATTACTCACATGGAAAATGTAATCACTCTCATCATCTGTTGTTGCTGCACCGTTCCATTTAGAAAATAGCCATTCTTTGGTATTCATCATGCCGTTAAACATCAAGCGCTCAGTTGTTAAAACAACTTCTCCCACCTCTTTATAAACCTGGATCTCACTACCGGAAACGAATGTTCCTCGGTTAGCACCAACGCGATAGCGGATGCCTGCAACTACAGGAATGCTTATGCCCTGACTGCTTCCTTCATAATGCCCAGCAGTTCTTCCAGTTTCATGGAATTGACCTTGCCCAGTCCACAATACAAACTCACCTGGTTTTTGCACAGTTAAATTCGGAGCTGCATCTTCACCTTTTGCTGCTAAAGCAAAAGCTTCCTTAATTTTTGTGAAGATCTCGACATCACGCTCCCAATCAGCGTAACTGATTTCATACTCTCTTACGGCGCTCTTATGTGCCCTCTTCGCTTTTAGGTTGGCCCAAAATCCCATGGCTTTATAGTGCCCTACTGCAGTGACAAATGCATCGATTGTTGCGTCTCAAAGCCAAAAGCCCCACAGAAGTTGATCTGCGGGGCTTTTGTACTTAAGAACGACGCATTGACTATGCACTAGAACTGTAGCACTTAACTCTCATAGACACCCGGCAAGATCAAAGCCAAAAGCCCCACAGAAGTTAATCTGCGGAGCTTTTGTGCTGTAACTCTTGCGTTGTGCAGGCCACCGACTAAGAGAAACAATAACATGAATTTATCCACAGGCGATTTAATTCAAAAATGTAATAACACGCAACTACTTTAGGTTCCCACTTGTGTACCGCTGTAGCTCAGCGGATAGAGCAGGTCACCGACTATGGCCATGGGACGCGGGTTCGAATCCCGCCAGCGGTACTCACTCTAAGTAGCCTCACGGTTAGTCGCGTGGGGCTACTTTTATTTACACTCCGCCAACCGCGCCTTCACCAGCGCCAAAATCAACTTCGTATCAACATCCCAATCATTGGGCACGCCAATCGTCTTCTTTGTTAGAACCAAGTCAGTTATCTTGGGTGCAAAAGCTGCAATGACATCTGTGCTCCATGGGGAGATAGATATGTGATTAGTAGAGGCACTTGCCCCAAAGACGTAATGCCCATCAATGCGCACCATAGGTTGATTCCAAGCAATAACTAGCTCTGCTTTTGGGTATTTAGCAGTAATGGCTTTAAAGATTGCGCGCATGGTCTTTGCTTGATCTTTACCAATTGATTTATAGAACTGCGTTGGAGTATCAAATCTTTTGGCGGAAACCGAACCTCTTGAATACATAACAAGGGCATTTGCATGCACTTGGCTAAATCCATGGTTTTCACGCAAGTATGCAATCTGTGCTGGGTATTTCTCATCAGCTAGATCTTTCATGACAGAGAACCAGTAGGACATCTTGTGTCCATACTTTTTCTCTATTGAGGGAAAATGCGCCTCACGGGAGGGATCTTTAGGGGCCATAGGTAGAGAATAACGAAGTTTTCATTGCTCAAGTGGCACTATGTACCCATGACAAAAGAAATCAATGCATCCTCACTTCGCCGCTATAACCTCATCGCTGGTGTTTTCCACTTAGCTCAAATGCTGGTGGTCCTAGCCCTTGCCAATGATTTCTCTCTTCCTATCGTTGCCCGCTACATGTCTGGTCCTCCAGGCACAACATTTGCAGAGGCAGTAGTTTTATTTGACACCCCAGTAGGCATTGCAGTTGCAACCTTTCTAGCTCTTTCAGCGTTTTTCCATTTTCTAGTTGCATCACCGCAGTACTTCGGCCGCTATAGCGCAGGTATTGCTGCGCAGCGTAACTATTTCCGCTGGGTTGAATACAGCATTAGCTCATCAGTAATGATTGTCTTGATTGCACAAGTTGTGGGCGTGAGTGATCTTGCTGCCATCATCTCAATCTTTGGCGTGAACGCTTCAATGATTCTCTTTGGTTGGCTACAAGAAAAGTATGAGACCCCAGGAAATGGTGGTTGGCTTCCATTTATCTTTGGCTGCATTGCGGGCATAGTTCCGTGGGTTGCACTGATCTTCTATGTCTTCTCAATCGGGGGCATTGGTGACACTACTGCTCCAGTATTTGTTTATGGCATCGTGGTCTCACTCTTTGTTCTCTTTAATACCTTTGCCATCGTGCAGTA
>JBEATO010000022.1:0-3339 GCA_041161945.1 Actinomycetota bacterium | reverse complement strand
CGATTTCATGGAGCGTATTTCCTAGATATTCCATGTGATCAAAGCCAATAGGCATGATTACTGAGACATCAGCATCAACAACATTGGTTGCATCCCACTGTCCGCCCATGCCAACTTCAATAACGCCAACATCTACTGGGTGTTCAGCAAAGGCAACAAAGCCAAGGGCTGTGATTGCCTCAAAGAAAGAGATGGGATGTTCAAACTTTTCATCCATGAGATCGAGATACGCAGCGATATCGTTATAGGCAAAGATTAAATCTTTAGGGTCAATAGGCTCACCATTAATAGCAATACGTTCACGATAGGTTTCAAGATGTGGACTAGTAAAGCGTCCTGTGCGCAGACCATGGGCAAATAACAAAGAATCAATCATTCGTGTTGTGGTGGTCTTTCCATTTGTTCCACCCACATGAATCGTTGGGTATGTAAGTTGCGGTGAACCTAAAATATCAACCAACGCTGCGATGCGCTCTGTTGTTGGATCAATTCGAACTTCAGGCCAGCGCGCTAGCAGCGCTTGCTCTATTGCATCAACGCGCTCTTGATCATCGGGTGAAATAATCATGCTTGAGGTAGTGCGCCAAGCTGGGCAGTGATTCGTTCGATGTCAGTACTTGTTTTAGCAAGTCGTTCACGGATTTCAACTACAACGCTTTCAGGTGCCTTAGCCATGAAACCATCATTATTGAGTTTCACTTCAGCGGTTTGCTTATCCTTAATCGCTGCCGCTAAATCCTTCTCTAATCGAGCGCGTTCTGCAACAACATCAATTGATCCAGTTAAATCAAACTCAACTTTTACTGAACCGATTTCAACCTTTGCACTTGGCGTAATCTCACCTAGTTCAAGACGCAAAACAAATGCCATGGCACTTGCATAATCGGCAATCGCACCTTTTGCCACAAATCGTGCAGGAATCTTGAGCGAAGTCTTAATTCCTTGATCATTTCTAAATCTGCGAACATCGGTGATGATCTCTTGCATCTCAGCAACTAGCTTCTCTGATGCCTTATCAACGTGGGCAGCATTTGCCACGGGCCACGTTGCAATAACAAGTGATTCCGCCCCAGTTAAAGTGGTCCAGAGCTGCTCCGTAATAAATGGCATTACTGGGTGCAAAAGACGTAGGAGTTGATCAAGAACATGACCTAGAACGCGCTTAGTCTTGTCTGTTTCATCTCCTGCAAAGGTTTCCTTAGATAGCTCTAAGTACCAGTCGCATAAGTCATCCCAAGCAAAGTGATACAAAAGTTCGCAAGCTCGAGCAAACTCATATTTTTCAAGCAGAGAGTCAACTTCAGAGATAGTTTCAGACAAACGGCTAAGAATCCACTTATCAATAGCGTTCAGGGACTCAACGGCTGGAAGCTCTCCTTCAACCGTTGCCCCATTCATCATGGCAAAGCGTGTGGCGTTCCAGAGCTTGGTAGCAAAGTTACGTGAGCCACCAATCCAATCTTCAGCAAGTGCTTGATCTGTGCCTGGATTCGCACCGCGGGCTAACGTAAAGCGCAGAGCATCTGCGCCGTACTTGTCCATAAACTCAATAGGATCAATAACATTTCCGCGACTCTTAGACATCTTTTTACCAAATTGATCGCGCACCAAACCATGCAGCATGATTGTCTTAAACGGTGGCACACCATCCATGGCAAAAGTACTCATCATCATCATGCGCACTACCCAGAAGAACAAGATGTCATAGCCAGTTACTAGAACTGAAGTTGGATAGAACTTAGCTAAATCTGCGGTTTTTTCTGGCCAACCAAAAGTTGAAAATGCCCATTGTCCTGAAGAGAACCAGGTATCTAAAACATCTGGATCTTGTGTATAACCAGCAGGTGCTGATTCACCTGGACCAACAACAACAACTTCATCATTTGGTCCATACCAAACAGGAATGCGGTGACCCCACCAGAGCTGGCGAGAAATACACCAGTCATGCATGTTATCTACCCAATCAAAATAACGTGGCTCTAACTCTTTAGGTTCAATAGTTACTAAACCATTGCGCACAGCATCAGCTGAAGCTTTAGCAAGAGGTGCAACCTTTACGAACCACTGCTTAGATAAACGTGGTTCAACTGTTGTGTCACAGCGTGAACAGTGACCCACTGCGTGAATGTATGGACGCTTTTCAGCAACGATGCGACCTAATGAGCGTAATTTTTCAACAACAGCCACGCGTGCTTCAAATCGATCCATGCCATCAAACTCAGTTCCAGTGCCATCCATGACACCGTGCTCATTCATGATTACTACGAATGGAACATTGTGGCGAACGGCCATTTCAAAGTCATTGGGATCATGGGCTGCAGTTACTTTCACAGCACCGGTTCCAAAATCAGGATCAACTAACTCATCAGCAATAATTGGAATCATGCGATTAACAAGTGGAAGCAACACTGATGTGCCAACCATGTGCTTATAGCGTGGGTCATTAGGGTGAACTGCAACTGCGCCGTCGCCCATCATTGTCTCTGGTCGTGTAGTTGCAACGGTGATGCTTTGTTCGCCTTCACCGTAGCGAACTGAAACAAACTCACCAGAATCATCTTGGTGCTCAACTTCAATATCTGAGAGCGCAGTTAAACAACGAGGACACCAGTTAATGATTCGCTCTGCGCGATAAATTAAGCCCGCATCATGCATCTTCTTAAACAAAGTAACTACCGAGTTAGACATTGCTTCATCCATCGTGAAGCGCTCACGTGACCAGTCAACAGATGAACCAAGTCGCTTCATCTGTTCAAGAATTGCACCGCCAGATTCAGCCTTCCAATCCCAGACTTTCTTAACGAATTCTTCGCGCCCTAAATCATGACGAGATTTACCACCAGCAGCTAACTGCTTTTCAACAACGTTTTGTGTTGCAATTCCTGCATGGTCCATTCCAGGTAGCCATAGAACTTCAAAGCCCTTCATGCGCTTCATGCGAGACAAACAATCTTGAAGTGTTTGATCAAGTGCGTGACCAATATGTAAAACACCTGTCACATTCGGTGGTGGCAAAACAATTGAGAAAGCTGGTTTGCTAGATGATGCATCTGCCGTGAAGTAGCCAGCGCTGACCCACTTTTGATACAGGGTTGCTTCGATATCAGCTGGTGAAAAACTGGAAGCTAGGTCGCCGGACATAAGGAGCAGTCTAGATTATGCGCTCTTCTCCTCTTGACCCTTTGCTGCGCGTGAGCGCTTTGGAATATCACCAGTTCGTTTAATAAATTCAGGTTGCGCCCCATTTTCGATGCAATCTTTGTTCACAATGACTTTTGCTACATCGCCACGGCTAGGAACGTCATACATCACACTCAAAAGCGTTGATTCCATGATTGC
>JBEATO010000120.1:0-5441 GCA_041161945.1 Actinomycetota bacterium | reverse complement strand
TATCTGATTCAGATGCCACAAATTCACTTGCCCCAGTTGCGCTCATGATGTGTGAAAGAACAAGTGCACCTGCAGGAATCACATCGACTCGACCAGGATGCATATAACCAAGAGTTAAACGCTCTTCTCTGCTTTTTGTTAAAAACATATGTGATGCATCATGAACTTGCTGGGCACTAATTCGAGATAAGTGAATTGCATAACGATCATATTCAGATAAGTTCAAAGCAGCAGCTGCAACAGTTGTTGCTGTGCCAGCAACTGCGATTAACGTCTTGGCTTTGGTGATTGGAACAATGCTGGCTGCCGTTGCAATCGCGTCTTTAATATCAGCACTGGCTACATCTACTTGGGCAGTTGTTGCTGGGTCATTGGCGAAGTGGCGCTCAGTCATTCTTACACAACCAATATTGACTGACTTTGCAGATTCAACGCTTGTTGTGCCAAAGACAAACTCAGTTGATCCCCCACCGATATCAACGACTAGAAAGGGACCATCACTTGGATGCAGATCTTGAATAGCACCGGCGAAGGAAAGCGCTGCTTCCTCTTGCCCGCTAATGACTTCAGGTTCAATTCCTAGACGCTCGCGTACTCCATCAACAAAGAGATGTCGATTAGTTGCATCACGCGTGGCACTTGTTGCACAGAAGCGAATCTTTTCTACTCCACGCTTTGCAATCTCGGCTGCAAACTTATCGACCGCTGCCAACGTGCGAGTAATTGCATCTGGGTGAAACTGCCCCGTTTCATCAACGCCTTGGCCTAATCGAACGATCTCCATTGTGCGCAAAACTTCACGAAAACTATCGCCCTCGATGTCTGCAATGAGTAAACGTATTGAGTTAGTGCCGCAATCAATGGCTGCTACTCGCATGGATTGCCTTCCCACCACTTGGGTAGTTTGGCTAAGGCTTCATCGCCCAAAGGGTTCACATCTGGTCCAGCACAAAGTGAGTGGGCAATAAGTGAATGGAGGCATTTAACGCGGTTTGGCATTCCGCCAGCAGATACGTCTTCTACTTCAGGCACATCAATGCCAAGAGCGGTGCGTGCAGCGATGTAGTCATCGTGGGCTGCGTGATAAGCACCAGCAAGTTCGGCATCAGTTTCTAACCGCTCATTCATTTCACCCATTAACCCAGTTGTTTCAAGGGTTGAAATCACTGCAGTTAAACGTGGACAGGTAGCGTAGTAAAAAGTTGGGAAAGGTGTGCCATCAGCAAGACGTGGTGGTGTTTCAACTACTGCTGGTTTGCCACATGGGCAGCGATAAGCAATTGCATGGACATCACGAGGTGTGCGACCTAATTGAATTTCAATGCAATCGAGATCGGATTGTGTTACTTCGCGCAAAGAATCAACCCGCTTCTGTGATGGATGCGATCAGGCGTGCATACCAAGGTTGACCATCAGTTAAGGAGTTTGCGACCTTTGTACCCTCTTCGGTATCTGTGCTTGTTCCTTCTCCTGTAACAATGTATTGACGCTCACCTGGTAGAACAAAGTGCAGACGCTCACGCGCTTGTGACTTGATGTATTCAGGGTCTTGCCACAGCAGAAGTTCTTGGCGCGCAGCATCTAGCGCTTTTTGATCTGAGGCTAGTTGGGAGTTAAGGGCACTAATTTGGGCACGTTGAGTGAAGTAGTTTTTCACAGGAGGTGCAATGGCTAGAGCTAATATAAAAAATATTGCCCATAGCGCCAATGCACGTCCTGAATTGCGCCGACTTCTAAAACTTAACTGTCGACGCGCCACAAAATCACTTATGCCTTAAAGCGTGGAAAAGCATCTCGGCCGGCATAACGTGCGCCTTCCGCAAGCTCTTCTTCAATGCGTAGTAGTTGGTTGTACTTAGCAACGCGCTCAGTACGTGCTGGTGCACCTGTCTTAATCTGTCCACAGTTAAGGGCAACAGCTAAGTCAGCAATTGTTGTGTCTTCAGTTTCACCTGAACGATGGCTCATCATTGAGCGGTAGTTAGCACGGTGTGCCATCTCCACCGCATCAATAGTTTCAGTCAGCGTTCCAATTTGGTTGACCTTAACAAGCAGTGCATTTGCTGTTCCGCCTGCAATACCGCGGGCAAGACGCTCTGGATTAGTAACAAATAAGTCATCTCCCACGATTTGAATACGTGAGCCCAGGCTCTTAGTCATATCGGTCCAGCCAGCCCAGTCTTCTTCATTGAGTGGATCTTCAATTGAAAGGATTGGGTAGGCATCAACGAGGGAGGTGTAATAAGTGATCATCTCTGCTGATGTCTTTGAGGCACCTTCAAATGTGTATTTTCCGTTGTCATGGAATTCAGTTGCAGCAACATCCATTGCAAGTGCAATCTCTTTGCCTGCTTTAAATCCTGCGATTTCAATTGCTTCAAGAATGAGATCTAACGCTGCGCGGTTACTCTCAAGGTTGGGGGCAAAGCCACCTTCATCACCAACAGAAGTAGCTAAGCCACGCTTTTTAAGAACTGATTTAAGTGCGTGATAAATCTCAGCACCCCAGCGAAGTGACTCGCGGAATGTTGGTGCACCAATTGGAGCAATCATGAACTCTTGAATATCTACGTTTGTATCAGCATGTGCTCCGCCATTGAGGATATTCATCATTGGTACTGGAAGCACATGTGCATTTGGTCCGCCTAAGTAGCGAAAGAGTGAAAGATCAGCAGATTCTGCAGATGCCTTAGCAACTGCTAATGAAGCACCCAGGATTGCATTGGCACCCATGCGTGACTTGTTCTTAGTTCCATCAAGAGAAATCATCGCATCATCAATTAAGCGCTGATCTTGGGCATCAAAGCCAATAATCTCTGGACCAATTTCATCATTAACAAATGCGATTGCCTTTTCAACGCCCTTACCTAAATAGCGCTTTCCACCATCGCGAAGCTCTGCCGCTTCAAATGCACCAGTTGATGCACCACTTGGAACTGCAGCTCGTGCTTGTGTTCCATCTTCTAATTGGATTTCGACTTCAACCGTTGGATTTCCACGGGAGTCAAGAATTTCACGGGCTCCAAGAGCTTCGATAATTGCCATTGAGTTTCTCCTTCGTCACTTACACATTTTGTGCCGTAGACCTCAACGCTGAAATCGCACAATCTTTACTGGGCTAATCCTACCGTGCCTCGATAGCGCTCACTTGTTCGCTTAATTTCAAAGCCTCTTTGCGCAGCGCCGCCTCAGCATCTATTCCATTGGCATGAGCCCAAGCAATAACGGCCAGTAGAGCCTGTCCCACAGCACCCTCATCAGCATCGCCACCGATATCTGCAGTAGTTGGGGTGTGTAGATCAACGTTGTATTTTTCGGCGCGATACAAGAGTTTTTCAATTAAAGGTAGGGCTGGTTGTGACATTGCGATTCCATCAAGTGCTGACGTGCGACCTTTTTCTTGCCTTTTTATATCTTCCCAGTTTTGTAAAACATCTTCTGAGCTCTTTACTTCAACTCCAGCAAAGACATGCGGGTGGCGCTTAATTAACTTATCAGCAATGCCCTGGGCAACTTCTTCTATTGAAAATGGATCTGTGGGGTGGTCCTCGGCCATGCGTGCGTGGAAGTAGACCTGCAATAAAACATCACCGAGTTCTTCTCGCATATCAATGCGATTACCAGCAGCAACTGCGTCCACAAACTCATAGGACTCTTCCAGTAAATACTTAAGAAGAGATTCATGCGTTTGTTCTGCATCCCACGGACAACCACCAGGAGAGCGCAGTTGGTCCATAACTTCAACTAAGCGTTGAAGCTGTGAACCCTGCGTCATCTTTTAAAGCTTTACTCTGTTGGAGTAACAGCAGTACCTGCTGCATCTGAGGCAACAACATCTGCAATTGTGGCATCCCACTTGCCATAACGTGGGTTAACAGTCACGCCCAACTCTTTAGCTTTAGCAACAACTAGCTTTGAAATTTGTGCGCCCATATCAGCCTCAGTTACTCCTGCAGCAGTCAGTGCCTGGGTAATCTTGTCTGAGATTAAAATTGCCTCGATATATCGATCAAAATCATTAGGAGCAATTCCTGCACCAACGAGTGCGTTTGGAAGTGCTTCTTCGCCACCTACTTGGTCAATGATGCCTTGGCGGCGTGCATCAATTTCTGCCTTAGAGACTGAAAGTTTAATTTCTTTTCCAACTTCAAGTAGAAGTGCGGTTAATAAGTGAAAACGAAGTTGACCACGGTTGAGAATTTCACCAGTTTCAAGTTGCATCTGTGAAGTGTCTACACCTTGGCGCGCAGCAAGAATTGCATCAATGCTGCCTTGCACTGTGGCTTGTGAAATCTTTGTGCTGCCTAGAGTTGCTGCAGAACCAACTTGGGAACATCCAGTTAGTAGGAGCGTGGTTGCAATGGCTACAAGGGCCAGAATCTTCTTCACTATGAACTCACTTTCGGTGCTTCGCTAAGTTGGTTAACTGCCTCGACGACCCAGGCCAGAAGAGAAGTATCCACTATCTCAGGCTCATTCTGAGACGGATTCCACGCGGGGCCTTTGGCTAATGCAACTAAAACGGTGCGAGTAGCCGGTTTATAGAGAGAACCTGGATAAAGACGTGACAGACGCAACTGTCGTGACTCAGGCAGAGTTAAGGGAGCTAATCGCAGATATTTACCTTGAATAACTACTTCAGTTAACTTCGCAATCTTTGCTTGTGCTCGAAGTTGGGCAACTCCCAACAGCGCTACGGCTTCCTCAGGTAATTCTCCGAAACGATCCAGTAATTCAGCACGGATTGATTCAACATCTAGCGGGTTTTTCACATCAGCTAAACGTCGATAGAGATCAAGGCGCAATCTCTCCCCCGGAACATACTCACTAGATAAATGGGCATTAATTGGAAGTTCGACTTTGCACTCTGAAACCTTTTCTTCGGTTTCAATAATTCCTTGTTTGTAATCTTGCACTGCTTCACCGACCATGCGCATATATAGATCAAAGCCAACATCTGCGATGTGGCCAGATTGTTCCCCACCCAAAAGATTTCCAGCACCGCGAATCTCTAAATCTTTAAGTGCTACTCGCATTCCAGAACCCAGTTCAGTGTTGGCCGCAATAGTTGTTAATCGATCATGGGCTAACTCAGATAGTGGTTGATCTGCTGGATATAGAAAGTAGGCATAAGCACGTTCGCGACCACGGCCCACGCGACCACGTAATTGGTGGAGTTGAGATAAGCCAAACATGTCAGCTCTTTCAACAATAAGTGTGTTTGCATTTTGAATGTCTAAGCCACTTTCAACAATGGTTGTGCAGACCAAAACATCAAAGTCACGGTTCCAGAAAGCCAAAATCACATCTTCGAGTGCGCCTTCACTCATCTGACCGTGTGCCACACGAATGCGTGCCTCAGGAACTAACTCCTGCAATCTAGATGCAGCTCTATCAATGCTCTCAACGCGATTATGTAAATAGAAGATCTGCCCATCACG
>JBEATO010000117.1:0-6325 GCA_041161945.1 Actinomycetota bacterium | reverse complement strand
CCGATCATTCGGTTAGGGAGACCTTGACCATGTAATACTCATGGCTATCAAGGGAGAAATTCATGCAGGTATCAATGCTCATCTGGTCTGTAACTGTTGGGCTGATTCTGGCCCTCATTATCGTTGACCTGCTCACCGCCTCGCGCAAAGCTCATGACGTTAAATTTAAAGAAGCAGTAACTATTACTTTGTTTTATATCAGCCTTTCAATTGGCTTTGGCCTGTGGGTGTGGTCCTACTTTGGTTCTACATATGGAACTGAGTTCTTTGCCGCCTACTTAGTTGAGTATTCACTCTCCATTGATAACTTGTTTATTTTCGTAATTATTCTTGCCCAATTCGCCGTACCAAGCATCCATCACCAAAGAGTTCTGCTCATTGGCGTGATGTTGGCTTTGGTCTTTAGAGCAGTCTTCATATCAATTGGAGCAGTTGCGATTTCTGCCTTCTCATTCACTTTTGCAATATTTGGCGCAATCCTCATCTGGACTGGAATTGGTCTGTTCAAGCATTGGGATGAAGATCCAGAACCAAATGATAATTTTATGATTCGCTCAATCAGAAAACGCGTGCCCATGGTGGACGAGTTCCATGGCTCAAAGCTGTTCATTAAAGTGAGCGGAAAGCGCTTTGCAACCCCAATGTTCTTGGTAATTGTGGCCATTGCATCGACAGACTTACTTTTTGCCTTAGATTCAATTCCAGCAACATTTGGTGTGACCTCTCAAACCTTCTTAGTCTTTACAGCTAACGCCTTTGCCCTTCTTGGGCTACGAGCGCTGTATTTCCTCATCAAGGGTCTACTGGATAAGTTGATTTACCTCTCCCTAGGCCTTTCCTTCATCTTGATCTTCATTGGTATCAAGTTAATGCTCACCTATGCCCATGAACTCTTTGATAGCGTTCCAAAGATTCCTACTCCTGTTAGTCTTTCAGTTATTGCAACAATTTTGTTGATTGCAACAGTTGCTAGCTTGATTAAGAGCAAGCAGAGCCCTGAGATGAAGGCCCACCCTGGGCGCATTACTGACCATAAGGAAGAGGACGATAAGTGAAGGAAAAATGGTTGCTCTTGCCCAAGGGATTGAGGCAGGTCATCGCTTTTTCTATTGGTTCATTTTTAGTTCTGGCTGGCTTAGTTTTAATCGTTCTTCCCGGTCCATTCACAATGCCCTTAGTAATTGCTGGATTGTTTGTTCTAGCCGTTGAGTTTGCTTGGGCCGAAAGGTTTTTAGCAAAAGCTAAAGGTCATGCAAGCAAGATTGTGCCTAAGAAATTTAAGAAGTAAGTCGGGCATAATTGCCACATGCCTCACACCATCACATGCGTTGAATTAGACGCTGATGAATGGGTACGGCTGCGAGATATTCGCTTAAGAGCTCTTCTTGATAGCCCGCATGCATTTGGTGGCACCTATGAAAAAGAAAACCTGCTTGATGAACAACAATGGCGATTAGATTTTGTAAAGCAAACCCACATAGTTGCCTCTGTTGATGGCATTGATGCAGCGATGATGTATATAGAAAATCTTCAAGGTGACTTTGGTGCCACATGTTGGATTGGTGGATGTTGGAGTGATCCTAATTTTCGTGGGGTTGGGTTAATGCGCGCAATGTTTGAGTTCATAGACAAACAAGCAACATCACGAGATTGGCTTGTTCAAGGCCTTGGTGTGTGGACAGATAATAATTTAGCTATTTCAGCTTACGAAAAACTAGGTTTCGTTGAGATGGGTGGGCCGCAGCCGAGTACGCGTCAGCCTGGAAAGTTTTACCAGCGAATGATTAGAAAAACGATAACCGCTTAAATCTCTGATACTTGATATTTAGCTTTTGCCAACCATGCTGGGTTTATTTCAACACCCCAGCCTGGGCCTTGTGGAATCTGGACCTTGCCACCTTCAATTGCAAAGGGATTTCCAAGAAAGAGATCTTTTTGCCATGGGTAATATTCAAAGCCTTCAATAGAAAACTCTAAATATTTTCCTGGGTTAGGGATGGCTCCTAGTAAGTGCATTGTGCAGATAGTTACGAGGGAGAGATTTGCGCTATGGGGAGTGATGGGCATACCGGCATTCTTTGCCATCTCAACAACTTTGAGCGTTCTCCAGATTCCGCCCATATACATAATGTCTGGCTGCAAGACATCAACTGCATGCATATCAATCATGCGCTTCCAGGTGACAAGATCCCAATCTTGTTCACCGCCTGTCACATCAATCTTTAGTGCATCAGTTACTTGCTTTGTTTCTTCAAGCTCCCAGTATTTGCAAGGCTCTTCAAAGTGGCTAATTCCCTCTGCCTCTAAAAGCGCGCCAACTTCAATTGCGCGCTTAGGAGAAAAGCCGCTGTTGCCATCTACTAATTTCGAGATTCCATAACCAAGTGCGCGAGAAACAACAGGGACTACTTCCTCTGTGCGACCGGGCCATTCATCAATGTCATCTCCACACTCTGCGCCAACGCGCCATTTGAATGCATCAAAACCAAACTCATCACGTAGCTTTACCAAGCGCTCTGCTTCATCCTTTGGTGTGATGTCACGGCGCATGGATGATGCGTATGTGCGCAGTTTCTTAGCAGTTCCGCCAAGTAGTTCAACAACTGGCTTGCCTTCCACCTTGCCACGTAGATCCCAAAGGGCGGTATCTAAGCCAGCATTGGCACGAGCGCGATAACTTCCTGGAAATTTATGTTCGCGGGCTTCAACCAAAGTAACGAGAGCTCCAATGTCGGATGCATCTTTACCTAATACCCAGGGCGCTACTTGGCGGTGAAAAATCTGCGCAGTGATATCTGAGTGATAGTTAGAGGTTTGTCCCCATCCGATGTGTCCATCAGATGTTGTTACCTTAACAAAGCAAACAAACTCATCAGTAAAAGTCTCTAGCTTTGCAATTGAGCCAAAGATCATCCAGCTACCTTGACGAATACGGGCAAATCTAGCAGTGAGAGATTAACGTTGACACCAGCTCCTAGATCTATTGCATCGGGACTTGATACTTGGGCTGTGATGCGCTCTCCATTGGCAAGGGAGATACTCAAGCGACATGATGCTCCAAGAAAACTCCTTGAAAAGACGGTTGCATGTCCAGATTTAGCGGCTACTACATTGATATTTTCTGGGCGTACTAATGCGATTCCAGTTCCTGATGTCACTGATCCTGGAAGAGTTTTAACTACGCTTCCCAGAATTTCAATTGAGCCACCGGAGACTTTGCCAGAGATTGGATTAGTTAACCCAACGAATTCAGCAACAAAAGAGGTCTTAGGGCGGTCATAGAGCTCAGATGGAGCTGCAATCTGCTCCAATTTGCCGTTGCGCATGACACCGATGCGGTCGGCGATTCCCAATGCCTCCTCTTGATCGTGAGTTACAAAGAGAGTTGTCGTACCGAGTTCAAGTTGAATACGGCGAATCTCTTCGCGCAACTGGGTACGGACCTTTGCATCAAGTGCAGAGAGCGGTTCATCCAGCAGCAATACCTTTGGTGATATTGCAAGAGCGCGGGCTAAAGCGATTCGCTGCTGCTGACCACCAGATAGTTGATAGGGATAGTGATTTGCATGTGATGATAAACCAACTAGATCTAACAGCTCAGCAGAGCGAGCTTTGCGCTTATTTTTTGATGTTTTATGCGCTCGAAGTGTTAATCCATACTCAACATTCTCTGTAGCAGTCATATGCGGAAAGAGTGAGTATGCCTGAAAGACCATTCCCATTCCACGGTTACTCGCTTTTTGAAAAGTTACATCCTTACCATCAACAATCATGGAGCCACGATCTAAGACTTGTAGGCCAGCTAGGGCGCGAAGGGCTGTGGTCTTACCGCATCCCGATGGTCCTAGAAGTGCAACCAGTTCACCCTCTGCGATATCGAGGCTTAAGCCATCGAGGGCTTTGACTTTGCCAAAGTACTTAGCAATGTCAACTAACTGGACATATGTTGATGAGCTCAAGGTACAACCTCTTTTTCTATTAGATAGTATCAACGTCAAGAACACTGCCTTGACGCTTTTTAGTAGGAATGACTAAGAGTAAGACGATAACAAAGAGCAGTGAAGCTAGAGAGACTGCAACGGCAACATTTCCATCAGAACGTCCAATCTGTGCGATTACTACTTGGAAAGTCTTAAAGTTTAGAATGTTAGAAATTGTGTATTCACCAAGTACTAGAGCAATCGCAATGAACGAGCCATTGACGATTCCAGTTTTGATTGTTGGCATAACTATTTTAAAGATTATTCTCGCAATACTGCTCCCTAGAGTTGTAGCTGCTTCTGCCAAAGTATGAATGTCAACTGCATCCAGGGCGGCCGATAGTGAACGGTAGGTGTAAGGAAGAATGAGCATCGAATAGACACCGGCAAGGGTTATGGGGGATTCATAGAGATTTATTGAGATCCAACGGTACAAAGGTGCGATACCGACCACGATAACGATTGCAGGAATCGCCAGTGGCAGAAGGCAGAGGAGTTCAAATGGACGCCGTAGTACTGGCAGCTTTAGATGAACCCAGATTGCGGTGGGAACTACCAGAAAGAGAATAATCGCCATCACAATCGCTGCCGTAATTAATGAGCGAGTAATCGCTGGAAAAAGATCTTGTTGGCTTGGGATCATCTGCCAGGCTCGAAACGTCCGACCCTGATCTGCAAAGCCAAATGGCTTTGTAGAGAAATCATACATAGCATAGAGCGGGACCAAGAGGTACAAGGCGACTACAGAGATAATACTCCAGCGCCAAATGCGCACGCGGATTGATTGCTTCATCGCTGCTGCTCCCACTTGCTAACCTTTTTTCGCAGTAGTGCATAGGCAGACATTGCAATCACTACGACTACTACCATGTAAAAGGATAAGGTTTTGGCCTCTGCAGGATTTGAACCACCGGTCTCACTCGTTAGCGCAATTGCAATCTGAAGTGGAGTTAAGTAATCGCCCAGGTTAATCAAAATATTTGCGGTGGCATATGCAGAAAAGGAGTTAACAAAGAGCAAAAGAGCGGCTCCTAGAAAGGAGGGTGTCAAGACAGGAATTCCAATACGCAGCCAGTACTCAAAGGCCTTACCGCCCAGAGCATCGGAGGCCTCACGCCATTGAGGTTTTAAGTTTTCAAGCGTTGGAAGAAAGACCAAGACCATGAGAGGAATTTGGAAAAACGTGTAAAGCACCGCTAAGCCATTCATACTATAGAGCCAGCTGGCATCGGCCAGAAAAGAGCTGGGTAGGTACTTTGTCGCCAAAGTTAAAACAAGGCCGTTAAAACCAAAAGTAGCCAAAAATGCAAAGACGAGCATCACGCCACCGAACTGGGCTAAAGCACTGCTTAAAGCCACCGAGACTTTATAGAAACTGCCTCCGGGTTTTCCAGTCGCCAGGGTCCAAGCAAAAAGAGCGCCAATGACCGCTCCGACTACGGCAGTTTTGAGTGAGAGCTCAAGTGAGTTGCCAAAGGCGGTGCGGGCGATGGGCGAATAAAAAATCTCTCGTAACATGGCCGTGCTTCGCACGCCATAGTTATCTTCAAAGGCTCCAGAGATCACACTCCACGTTGGATAGAGGAGGAATAGACCAGTAAAAGCCAGAAAAGGTAAAACTCCAAGATAAGCCATTTTGCCACGCCAATAGAAAGAGCCGGTCCTGCTAGTAGCAGGACCGGACTCTCTATTTTGAAGTTGAGTCAATTACTTCATCTCTTTTAGTTGACTCCCACAGCCGCTGGCCATGCAGTCTTTAGATATGCACGGGCAGCAGCGGTCTGGGCACCAGTTGCAGCCTCAGCACTCACTTTGCTCTTACCTATTGATGCGATACCGGCTGTACTTGCACGCTTGGTTTTGACCATGTGTACCCAGAGAGTTGGAGTTGCTCCTCCACCTGCCCAGATATTTGCACCCTCTTCACTTAGCGTGTACTCCATCCATAGACGGGCACATGCTGGGTGTGGCGCCCATGCTGAAACCGCGCTGTTGTATGTAGAACCTACTGAAGCAGGTGTGTACATCTTCCAGACCTTTCCAGCTGCAGCAAATTGCTTGACAACGCCAGCTTGTACATATCCATTGTCGATTACAACTGGAGTTTGACCCGATGCAATCGTTGACGCTGTTGGATTAACGTTAATGAAGTTACCGATGTCCTTCAACTTTTTAAAGAAGGCAACTCCCTTACTAACATCGTCAAATGTTCCACCCAGTGCCTTATTGATCATGTAGATACCATTCATACCAGTAGATGAGCCCAGTGGATCTCCGTTAAGAGCCACCTTGCCCTTAAATCTTGGCTCGAGAAGATCTTCGAGCTTATTGATCGTACCCAACTC
>JBEATO010000108.1:0-20255 GCA_041161945.1 Actinomycetota bacterium | reverse complement strand
GCATGGCTATAGGCTTAACCTAATTACCGCCAAGAAGGAGCTCGCCAGTGTCGGCACAGGATTTTGGTGCAAATGATTGGCTCGTCGATGAAATGTACGAGCACTATCTGCAGGATCCTTCTTCTGTAGACCCTGCATGGGTTGAGTATTTTAAAAACAATAAACCAGGTTCTCCTGCAACTGCATCTTCATCTTCCACTCCAGTTTCCAAAGGTGTTCCACCTGTTCCAAAAGCTGCGCAAAAAGCTCCAGCGCCACAACCAGTTCCACCTGTTGAAACTTCTGCGCCAGTTCCACACGTTCAGCCAATTGTTCGCGAGAGTGCAGCGCCACAACCAAAGCCTGCTGATCCAGTTGTGAAACCAGCACCAGTTCTAAGCACACCAAGTGCGTCAACTCTTGAAGTTATCCGTGGAGTTTCTGCTCGCGTTGTACAAAGCATGGAAGCTTCACTTTCAGTTCCAACGGCCACATCAGTGCGTGCAGTTCCTGCCAAGTTAATGATTGATAACCGCATTGTGATTAACAATCACATGAAGCGCGCTCGCGGTGGAAAAGTTTCTTTCACTCACATCATCGCCTATGCCATGATCAAAGCGGTTCGCGCGATGCCAGAGATGAACGCCTTCTTTGGTGAACTTGATGGAAAGCCAGCTATTGGAAAACCAGAACACATCAATCTTGGAGTTGCCATTGATTTAGCTAAACCCGATGGTTCACGCCAGCTATTGGTGCCTTCAGTAAAGGGTTGTGAGTCTTTAGATTTTGCACAGTTCCGCAGTGCCTATGAAGCAGTAGTTAAGAAGGCACGTGATGGTTCATTAACTGTTGATGATTTTGCAGGAACAACAATGTCTATTACTAACCCAGGAACAATTGGCACAGTGCACTCAGTGCCACGTCTTGTTCAAGGACAAGGTTTAATTCTGGGTGTTGGAGCGCTGGATTACCCAGCTGAATTTGCGGGCTCTAGTGAAGAGACTTTGGCCCGTCTTGCTATTAGTAAGGTCGTTACCCTCACTAGTACTTACGATCACCGCATCATTCAAGGCGCAACTTCTGGTGATTTCCTGCGCAGAATGCATGAATACATTCTGGGAGCAGATGGTTTCTATGATGAAATCTTTGCAGCCCTGCATATCCCATATGAGCCAATTCGCTGGGCTGCAGATAAAGAGTTTATCCATGATGAAGAGATTGATAAGACAGCTCGCATTCAGCAGTTAATCCAGGCATATCGCACCAATGGCCACTTAATGGCAGATTTTGATCCACTTGAATATGTCCAGCGCAACCATCCAGATTTAGATGTTCAAAATCATGGATTAACTTTGTGGGATCTAGATCGTGAGTTTGCTACCGGTGGATTTGGCGGCCAGAAGTTCATGTTACTTCGTAAGATTCTTGGAATCTTGCGTGACTCATACTGTCGCACAGTAGGTGTTGAATACATGTATATCGATGACCCAGCAGAGCGTAAATGGATTCAAGAGCGCGTTGAAGTTGGCGTGCAGGTATTACCGCGTGAAGAACAACTTCGAATTCTCTATAAGCTCAATAGCGCCGAAGCATTTGAAAACTTCTTACAGACCAAGTTTGTTGGGCAGAAGCGTTTCTCGCTAGAAGGTGGGGAATCTGTTATTCCACTTCTGGATGCAGTTATTTCATCTGCAGCAGAAACAAAGTTGGATGAAGTCTGTATTGGAATGCCACACCGTGGTCGTCTAAACGTCTTAGCCAATATCGCTGGTAAATCTGCAGGACAGATCTTCCAAGAGTTCCAAGGTCACTATGCAGAAAACCAAGTTCAAGGTTCTGGCGATGTTAAGTACCACTTGGGCACTGAAGGAGTTTTCACTGCGCACTCTGGTGCAACAACAAAGATTTATTTAGCTGCAAATCCTTCACACTTGGAAGCAGTAAACCCAGTTCTAGAGGGCATTGTTCGCGCTAAGCAAGATCGAATCAATATTAAACATGCTTATTCTGTACTTCCAATCTTGCTTCATGGTGATGCAGCATTTGCTGGCCAGGGAGTTAACGCAGAAGTTCTTCAGATGTCTCAGTTAGCTGGATATCGCACAGGTGGAACTATCCATATTGTTATCAATAATCAGGTTGGCTTCACTACTTCACCAAGTTCAGCACGATCTTCACGCTATTCAACTGACTTTGCAAAGATTATCCAGGCCCCCGTTTTCCACGTTAATGGTGATGATCCAGAGGCATGTGTTCGCATTGCTCGTTTAGCTTTTGAATACCGCCAAGAGTTCAATAAAGATGTTGTTATTGACATGGTTTGCTACCGTCGTCGTGGTCACAATGAAGGCGACGAGCCAAGCTTTACTCAGCCGTTGATGTATAAACTCATTGATGCAAAGCGCTCTACACGTCTTCTTTATACCGAAGCACTTATTGGCCGTGGTGACATAACTGTTGAAGAGGCAGAAGAAGTAGCACGCGACTATCAAGCACAACTTGAAGCTGTCTTTGCTGCAGTTAATAACTTAGGTGCGCAAACTGATCCAAACTTCAAGGCACCGGTTGCACCGGATGCAAACACAATTGTTACTTCAATTCCAGAGCAGCTTGCTCGCGAAATTGCCGCAACACAAATCGCAACTCCAGAGGGCTTTAGTATTCATCCAAAACTTTCACCGCAGTTGGCTAAGCGCGTTGAATCACTTAACGATGCCTCGATTGATTGGTCAACAGGAGAGATGTTGGCATTTGGTTCACTTCTTAAAGAAGGACGACCAATTCGCCTTGCTGGCCAAGATGCACGCCGTGGAACTTTCTCTAACCGTCACGCAGTAATCGTTGATAAAGAAAATGGAAATGAGTGGACGCCACTTCGCGCCTTAATCTCTGATGAAAATCAATTCTTTGTTGTTGACTCTCTGCTCAGCGAATATGCAGCCATGGGCTTTGAATATGGATATAGCGTTGAGCGCGAAGAAGCCCTTGTTTTATGGGAAGGCCAATTCGGAGATTTTGCCAACGGTGCGCAAACAATTATTGATGAGTTCATTTCATCGGCTCTTCAAAAGTGGGGTGAGCGCTCTTCCGTAGTTCTTCTCTTGCCTCATGGTTATGAAGGTCAAGGACCAGATCACTCTTCAGGACGTATTGAGCGCTATTTACAATTATGCGCAGAACAAAACATGACTGTGGCTCAGCCATCATCTCCTGCTTCTTACTTCCACTTACTGCGCTGGCATGCAAAGAACCCAGCCCGTCGCCCAATGATTGTCTTCACACCTAAATCAATGTTGCGCCTAAAGGCTGCAGCATCTGCTTTGAGTGATTTCACTTCAGGACACTTCCAGCCAGTTATTGCTGATGATTCAGTAAGCAATGCATCTCGCGTCATCTTCTGTTCTGGCAAGGTTTATCACGATCTCGTTGCAGAGCGTGCAAAGCTTGGTGAGAATTCAACTGCAATTGTTCGCGTTGAACTTTTGTATCCACTTCCAATTGATGAAATGGTTGCAGAGGCTAATAAGCATCCAAATGCTAATTTGTTGTGGGTGCAAGATGAACCAGCAAATCAAGGTCCATGGTCACACATTGCACTTCGAACTTCAGAACAACATGGTGGTCACGGATTTGGTTCTCGTATTTTGCGTCGTATCTCTCGCAGAGCAACAGCTTCACCTGCAACTGGAAATCATCACTTGCATGAAGATGAGCAAAAAGCATTAATGCTCGAAGCGTTCACGCGCTAGACGAGTTTTTTGCCTCGCTTGTAGCGAAATAGAACCACACCAACTATCTCTTCGGCTGCTATCCAACCCCATGTTCGTGAATCAGTGCTCTCGTTAGCATCGCCCTCAACCCAAAACTTGCCGCTATGAAACTTCTGAACTCGTTTAACTAAAAAGATTCCAGGTCTTTCTTCACGTTCAACAACAACGACCTTGCCGAGAATGGATTTTCCAACTGCGTCCAAAGCCGCCGCCCCATCTATCCAACTGACAAAGAGCCAATCTCCATCTCGGTATGCGGGAAGCATGGAGCTACCGGAGACCTTGACTGTGCCAAATTTGCTCATGGGCGGTAGTCTCGCACTTGTAGTTCCTTCAGTCGATGCGAACTGCGTGCCAGTGGCACGAATTTATAAATGAGGAGAGAACATGTTTGCACCAAAGACAACTGTCTACGCACACTGCGATCTTCCATGTGGTGTTTACGATCCAGCCCAAGCAAAGATTGAGGCTCTATCTGTAAAAGCATGCATGGAAAAATACGCAGCTAATCCTGATGCGGATTTCCGCTCACGCTCTGTAGCAATCAAAGAAGAGCGTTCACATCAAGTCAAAGAACACCTATGGGTTCTATGGACTGATTATTTCAAGGCACCACACTTTGAGGCATACCCACAGCTGCATTCACTATTTAATGATGCAACAAAGCTTGCAGGTGCTGCTGGCACAAAGGGAACTCAAGATGTTGCAGTTGCAGATAAATTAATCGCAAAGATTGATGAAATCGCAGAGATTTTCTGGGCAACTAAAAAAGCTTAAGAAATTAAAGATTGCGCGGCGGTGCGGGCGAGGAATGAAACTCGCTCCACCGCTGATCTTTTTATCATGGCAGCTGCAACTTGGCGCTCACCTTCATAGACTTCACATTCAAAAGTTAATTCACGGTTTTCAATTTCAATACATGTAGAGACTGCACGTAGTTCAGCACCAATCGAAGATGGACTCAACGTGATCATCTCAAAACTAATAGGGATTGTTGTCTCTTCTGGCTCTAAATGCTCATCCATTGAAATGATTGCTGCATGCTCCATCAGTGAAATTAACTGTGATTGAGAAACGATTGGTAGATCACCAATTCCCATTGCAACTGAAGTGTCACCAGCCCGCACAGTCATAACCGTTAAACCAACGGCTCCTATGACTTCTTCAGCAGGTTTCATGATTAATAACTTACCTGCTTAAGCCTTAAGTGGTGGGATTATCGCCTTCATTGATGTAACGAATTTCTTCGGTGTGTTCGATTGTTACTTCACGGTGTTCAACTTGGCCGAACTCATCAATCTCGATGGAAATCTCAGTCATGCTGAACTGTGTGACAACTTCGGTAAATGCCCCAGCTGTTTGGCCATGAATTTGGTTGAAGATGGCGTTATGAAGTTCTTGCGGTGCCTCTTCATTACATGTTCGCTGCAAGACTTGTTGCACAAGAGAACGCATCGCACGCTCATGGGCAAGCTCTGCTTCACAGGCAGGGCACTCAGCAACATGTACTTCAATGAGCTGCATCTGTGGTTGCTCAATATTGCCTTCGATAAGTAGGACAAAGGAGTTAAGAACTTGGCTACAAGGTGTAACAAATGAAAAACTCATGAGTCTGCCCCCTCATCAGGGTCAGTTTTCTTTGCCAAAGGCTTGGCTTTGACGTTATATCCAAGTTCCTTTGCATACTCTATTAACCGCTCACGCAGCTGTTTTCTTCCCCGGTGAAGTCTGGACATCACAGTTCCAGCTGGCACACCGACAATCTCAGCAATCTCCTTGTATGAGAAGCCTTCAACGTCAGCCAAATAGACGGCAATGCGAAACTCTTCTGGAATATCTTGAAGAGCACGTTTGATGTCGCTGTCGGGTAGATTTTCAAGTGCCTCTACTTCAGCAGATTTACCTTGATCACTTGTGTGTGAAGCAGCATCTGCTAACTGCCAATCTTCGATTTCACCAGAAGATAGTTGAGGGCGGCGCTGGTCTTTGCGATAGGTATTAATAAAAGTCGTTGTTAAAACGCGATAGAGCCAGGCTTTTAAATTAGTTCCTGGTTCAAATTGGTGAAATGAAGCAAAGGCTTTTAAGTATGTATCTTGAACTAAATCTTTGGCATCATCAGGATTTTTTGTATAACGCAGCGCTGCGGCATAGAGCTGATTTGTGAATGCAAGGGCATCTCGCTCAAAGCGGGCAGCACGCTCCGCTGAGCTCTCTTTAACTAAATCTGTCGATGTCATTGCTAGCAAAGATTATCGCTAAAACAGGGTCTCTGGCTCACCCAATTCAATTGCCTCAATGAGCTGGGCTCCATTGTTTGCAACTGAGTTAACTACCGAGGAAACGGGGTGGGCCTTCACTATTGATTCGGGGGATTGGACCTGCATTAAGTTTCGTAATCCTTCAATCTCTTTATTCTCAGGATCAAGCCAGGCATCCCAGCGATTACGCGGCATGAAGACTGGCATTCTGCTGTGAATCGTTGCAAGTTCACCTTGTGCCTCTTGAGTAATAATCGACGCGCTCTCAATTACTTCACCGTTAGGTGCACGCCAACTGCTCCAAATTCCTGCAATAGAGAGCTGAGCACCATCTCGAGAAGAAATATAGAAAGCTTGTTTTGGTTTGTAGCGCCCTAATGCAGTTGCCCATTCGTAATAACCTTGGGCTGGGACTAAACATCTGCGTTGCTTAAAGGCATCTCGAAATGTTGGTTTCTCATGAACACTCTCACTGCGTGCATTTATAGCTCGAGATTGTGATGTTTTTGCTTCAGCGGTATCTGTTAGCCAAGGTGCAATTAATCCCCAGGACACTATCGCTAAATCTTTCTTGGATTGGGATTGCTCTTTTAGAGGGGAGCGAACAATATAGATCGGATTAGTGGGGGCGATGTTCCAATTAAGCGGAATGGATTGGGCAGGAGAAGTGCCCGTGACTTCAAACTGCTCCATGAGTTCGCGCATATCTGCACTTTGCGCATAACGACCACACATGTGCAAAGGATATGCGTAAAACGAGAGTGATGTTAGCCGCGATAGACTTAGGCGATGATGAATAACAACGCACACTGGCCCGCGCACTTTCGCGGCTCACGACCAGTCGAGGCTTTCGTTGTCATTCCTGGATCTAAATCTGTAACTAATCGTGCATTGATTTTGGCAGCCCAAGCTGATTCCCCATCCATTCTTCGCCGCCCACTTGGTTCTCGCGATAGCGAATTGATGGTTGCGGGGCTGCGTGCATTAGGTGTTGGAATTGAAGAAAAGAACGTTGTTGTTAATGGCGTAGAAGAACATCAGTGGGTAGTAACTCCAGCTCCACTTCGCGGCGGCGTGAAAATTGATGTTGGTAATGCTGGAACAGTGATGCGC
The DNA here is from genome assembly GCA_041161945.1 of Actinomycetota bacterium. Lineage (GTDB taxonomy): Bacteria > Actinomycetota > Actinomycetes > Nanopelagicales > Nanopelagicaceae > Planktophila. The sequence goes on along the minus strand of JBEATO010000108.1, from coordinate 13,132 downwards.
TTTCTTCCTCCACTTGCTGCCCTTGCATCAGGAGATGTTGCATTCGATGGTGATCCACGTTCATATGAGCGCCCACTGGGGCCAGTTATTAAAGCTTTAGAAGAATTAGGAATTTCAATCGAACACGGCGGACGCTATAGCTTGCCAATGAAACTGCATGGAAAGGGAAAGATTCCAGGAGGTGCCTTAACAATCGATGCAAGTGCTTCTAGCCAGTTTTTATCAGCTCTTCTTTTAGTAGCACCTAGTTTTGAAAACGGCATTGTTGCAACACATAAAGGCGGACTATTGCCATCTATGCCTCATATTGAAATGACAGTTGATATGTTGCGCAGCTTTGGAGCACAGGTAAGTGTTGACACAAGCGCGCAATCGTGGAGCGTGAAGCCACGAAAACTTCATGGACAAGATTTAGTGATTGAACCTGATCTATCTAACGCCGCGCCATTCCTCTCTCTTGCCATGGTCTGTGGTGGAAGTGTCACGATTGCAGATTGGCCAAGCTCTACAACTCAGCCAGGAGATCAATTACGTTCCATCTTTACACAAATGGGTGCAAAGGTTTCTATGGATGAGCGCGGTTTAACTTTAACTGGAACTGGAGTTATTCATGGAATTGATATTGATCTACATGATGTTGGTGAGTTAACCCCATCCATTGCAGCAGTTGCCGCTCTTGCTGATTCACCCTCGCATTTGCGCGGTATTGCCCACCTTCGCTTGCATGAAACTGATCGTCTTGCCGCCCTTACGCGCGAAATAAATGCGCTAGGTGGAAATGTCGTTGAAGAAGAAAGCGCGCTGCATATAACGCCTGCTCCACTACATGGCGGTGTATTCCATACATACGATGATCACCGTCTTGCAACAGCAGCCGCTGTTCTTGGTTTAGTAGTTCCGGGTATTGAAGTGGAAAACATTGCAACCACTCGCAAAACTTTGCCAGATTTTCCAGGGCTATGGAGTTCTCTTCTTGTTTAGCCAGAAAATGTGCTCATGAGTCCACGCGAATACGATGAATCAGATGCGCGCGTAAGACCTGCGCGCAGCACACGTCCACGTAGTAAAGATCGACCAAGTCACTCCAGTGCCATTTCAGCACTTGTCACAGGAGTTGATCGCGGGCGACAAACATGTGTCAGTGATGATGGTGTGATTATCACGGCGATGCGTGCAAGAGAACTGGGTCCTAAATCAGTTGTGGTGGGTGATCGAGTTTCTATTGTCGGTGATGTAAGCGGTGATGAAGGAAGTTTGGCTCGCATCGTTTCAGTCAATGAGCGCAGAAACTCACTGAGCAGAACTGTTGATGATGCTGCTCAAGTTGAGCGCACGATTGTGGCTAACGTAGATCAACTTGTGATTGTTGTTGCTGCGCTTAATCCTGAACCACGTCGTGGTCTTATCGATCGCTTTCTTGTTTCAGCCTTTACCGAAGGTATTACACCAAAGTTAGTTGTTACTAAAACTGATTTAGGGCAAGTGCCAGAGTTTCTCGCTGAGTATGCAAAGTTGGATGTTGAAATTTTGCACACTGCAATTAAGGGTGATTCGCGTGAGAAAGATTTAGAGGCATTACATAAGATGCTTTCAGGCAAAATCTCTGTACTTGTTGGTCATTCAGGTGTGGGTAAGTCAACACTCATTAACGCACTTGTTCCTGCAGCAGATCGTCTAACTGGTGATGTAAATGAATCAACGGGCCGTGGTCGCCACACATCTTCTAGTGCAGTTGCACTTGCTCTAGACACACACGATGGATGGATTATTGACACACCAGGTATTCGAGCATTTGGCTTATCCCATATAGATGTCAGTCGAATTGTTGATGCGTTTACTGATCTCTCACTTGTGGCTGCAACATGTTTGTCGAATTGCTCACACGCTGAGAGTTCATGCAAACTAGATGCATGGGCTACGCCTAATGGGGTAGTCGACCATGAGAGAACGGCCAGATTGAGCAGTCTTCGTTCCTTGTTAGCGGTCAAGGACCAAGCAGTATTTGTGCCAGAGGATTAGTATTCAATCTATAGAGCGCACGAGTTGAATGAAGGAAGAATAGAAAATGAGCGAAAGTAAGTACGCCGAAGATTTAGCTTTGGCACACCTACTTGCCGACATTGCAGACTCAATCTCACTTGATCGCTATCAATCCTTAGATTTAGTAATTACAACTAAGCCAGATAACACCCCAGTTACCGATGCAGATCGCGCCGTAGAAACGGCTATCCGTGAAGCACTTGCAACACACCGCCCTAATGATGGATTACTGGGCGAAGAGTTTGGCAGTGATATCACAGGGGCAAAGCGTTACTGGGTTATTGATCCCATTGATGGAACTAAAAACTTTATGCGTGGAGTTCCAACATGGGCAACGTTGATTGCACTTGTTGAAGTTGCCGAAGATGGAACACAGGAAGTTGTTGTTGGAATTGCTAGCTCACCAGCACTTGCGCGTCGATGGTATGCATCATGTTGTGAAGGTGCATATGTCACTTTTAATGGCCAGAGTAGAAAATTAGCTGTGTCACAAGTTTCATCCGTGAGTGATGCATCAGTTGCATATTCAGATTTTGTGGGCTTTGGTTCACGTTTAAAAGCTTTTAACTCCATTCTTTCTACTGCATGGCGCACCCGAGGAATGGGTGACTTTTGGTCTCACATGTTAGTTGCAGAAGGTGCTGTAGATATTGCTATTGAGCCAACTCTTGCAGTGTGGGACATGGCGGCACTAGATATTATTGTGCGCGAAGCTGGAGGAGTATTTACAAATACTTCAGGTGAACATGGTCCATTTGGTGGCAGCGGAGTTTCTACAAACAAAGCAGTACACGAAGCTCTCATCAAAGCCTTGAACGGGTAAGCGGAGATGGCAACTGAAGTGATCTTAGAACCTACAACCCTTGCTATCGAGGGAATGACCTGTTCTTCCTGCGTTAATGCCGTTGAAAAAGCATTGAACAATATGGAAGGTGTTCGAGCAACTATTAACTTTGCAACCGAAACTGCCCATGTTATGGCACCTGCAGATATGGATATTAAAGAGTTAATCAAAACAGTTGAAAAAGCGGGATATAAAGCCAGCCTTTTACAAGATGCTCAGGCAGTAACTTTGCATAGTAAGAAGTCAGCAAGGGCTTTGTTCTTTGCATTTATTTTTGCTGTTCCTGCAGTAGCCCTCTCCATGGTTATGAGCTGGCATCACAGCATAGATATGTGGATTCATGATCAGCTAGATGTGTTTGGACTTCCTCATCCGCTCTATTCAGCCACAGCTTGGCTAGTAATTGCATTAAGTGCACCGGTTGTTCTCTTTGTTGCTTGGCCTATTCACCGTGCTGCACTACGAAATCTGAAGCATCCAACAATGGACAACCTCATTTCGATGGGTTCGATAGCAGCATTTACATGGTCGATTTATGCAAATTCAACGGGCGAGGGCGATGTTTACACAGAGGTTGCCGCTGGCGTTATTTTCTTTGTCATTCTTGGACGTTTCTTAGAAACAAGAGCCAAAGCACGTGCTGGCGCAGCTCTTTCCTCCCTTTTAGCACTTGGTAGTAAAGAGGTAACAATTGTTCGTGGGGGATTCCCACTCATTGTTCCAATTGAGCAACTACAAATTGGTGATGAATTTGAAGTCAGACCAGGTGATCGTGTTGCAACTGATGGCATTGTTGTTAGTGGGCAAAGCGCAGTTGATAACTCAATGCTTACGGGTGAATCAAAACCTATAGATGTGGGTCCTGGTTCACAAGTAATTGGTGCATCGGTTAATCACAATGGTCGATTAATTGTGCGCGCTACACGAGTGGGAAGTGATACTGAACTTGCCCGCATCACAGCAATGGTAATTAGCGCCCAAGGTACTAAAGCACCTATTCAGCGCTTGGCTGATCGAATTAGTGCAGTCTTTGTTCCTATTGTTACCGTGCTTTCAATTGCAACTTTTGCCGCTTGGTACTACAGCGGTTATTCCCTCACACAATCTATTTCTGTGGCAATTACCGTCCTTGTCATTGCTTGTCCATGTGCACTAGGACTTGCTACACCTGTTGCATTACTTGTTGCATCAGGACGCGGAGCACAGCGCGGAATAGTCTTGCGCGAACCACGAGTATTAGAAGTTGCTCGCAACGTAGAGACAGTGGTCTTTGATAAGACTGGAACTCTCACAGAGGGTGTGATGAATGTGCAGAATGCAACAATTTCTGCCGCTGCTGGATCAGTTCTAGGTGCATCTTTTGCATCATTAGTTAATGAAACAACGATACTTTCTTCAGCAAATGCTATTGAATCTGCAAACTCACACCCAGTTGCCCTAGCAATTTCCCGCTACGCGCTAGCGGGCGGTGCAAAGAACGTAGTGGCCACAGATTTCTCAGTTACACCTGGTTCTGGTGCTGCAGGTCGTGTGAATCTTGGTAGCCAATCTCCTGTTGTTTTGATTGGCTCTCCAGCAGCCGTTGAACACAGCTGCACAGAGTTTCACCCAGAGATTAAGGCAGCTGTAACAGCTGGGCAGAGTGCAGGGCTAACGGTTGCAGTTTTGGCATGGGATGGCGTTGCTTTGGCTGTCTTTGCTGTTGGAGATCAACTAAAGAGCGATGCTGCCCAGACCGTTAGCGCACTTCAATCAATGGGAATCACTCCATGGCTAGTTACGGGAGATAGCGCAGAAGTTGCCGCCTCTGTTGCTTCAACTGTGGGTATTGATAGTGAGCATGTTGTCTCTGCTGCTATGCCAGAGACAAAGTTGCAGATTGTCGAGAAGTTAAAGAGTGAAGGACGTTGCGTTCTTATGGTTGGGGATGGGATCAATGATGCTGCAGCCCTGACTGCTGCTGACTTGTCGATGGCTATGGGAACCGGCACTGACACAGCAATCTCCTCAGCCGACATAACATTGATGAACTCAGGTTTAGGAAGTGTTATTTCAGCGCTCAAGCTTTCCCAAAAGACATTGAAGATCATCCGCTTGAATATGGGTTGGGCATTGATTTATAACGTTATTGGTTTGCCTATTGCAGCCCTTGGCCTTTTGACACCACTGTATGCAGCAGGGGCGATGGCGCTTTCTTCACTCTTTGTGGTTACTAACTCACTTCGAATTAAATAAAAAATCTCGCTAGTGGATGTTCCACCAGCGAGATCTTTCATACTGTTGTGCGTAGTAGCGGGGGCAGGATTTGAACCTACGACCTCTGGGTTATGAGCCCAGCGAGCTACCGAGCTGCTCCACCCCGCGTCGGTGAAGCAATCTTATGCGCATCAATAGATAAAGACCAAATCCATGCAATTGCTCGCATGAATCTGGCCCTTATCTTTGTAATTACTTTTCTTTTAGTGCATCACTATTTGTTCTGCGCATTGATTGCTGCATCAAGAGCGGACTTCAATCGCTTTTGTGCTTTGTCATATGCTGCAAAATCTCCCTTTGCAAGTGCGGCAAGGCCATCTGCATATGCTTGCTTTGCACTCGCTAGTGAGTTTGCAAGTGAAGAGTTTGTGCTCGTCTGACCAGTAGTGCCACTAGAAGAGCCACCTGCCACAGTTCCGGAGTTACCACCAAAGACTTGATCGAGTGCACCCTTTAATGTGTCGTCATAACCAATTTGATCGCCGAAGGATACGAGAACCTTCTGAAGCAATGGATATGCAGCTGTGTTTGAAGTCGCTCTGACATAAACAGGCTGCACATACAACAGACCACCACCAACTGGAAGTGTGAGCAGATTTCCTAATACAACATCAGAGCCACCACGACGTAGAAGTGACAATGAGTTTGCAACTTCAGGTTTTGCTTCAAAGTTTGAGGCTACCTGTGATGGACCTGCAATATTGGTGTTACGTGGCAATTGCAGCACGGAGATCTTTCCGTAATCAGGACCTGGATCTGAGTTAACAACTGCAAACGCTGAAAGGTTTTCGCGACCACCACGTGGAACAAATGGAGTAGTCAATGAGAACACAGGCTTCTTTGTTCCTGGCATTTGAAGCGTTAAGTAATAAGGAGGTTGCGCAGATGCGTTAGCTCCAAATGTTGATGGGTCACGAGGTACGCGCCAGAAATCCTGACCACCGTAGAAAGCTTCCGCTGTCTTAACATGGTAAGAACTAAGGATTTCGCGTTGAACACGGAAGAGATCCTCTGGGTAGCGAATGTGTTCTAGAAGCTGGGCAGAGATCTCGCTCTTTGGCTTAATGGTGTTTGGGAAAGCCTTTGCCCATGTCTTTAGAACTGGATCCTTTTCATTCCACTCGTACAAAGTCACAGTACCGTTGTAGGCATCAACTGTTGCTTTAACAGAGTTACGGATGTAATTAACAGTCTGATTTCGCTGAGCACCAATGGTTGCAGAGCCTTGAATATCTGCAATTACATTTGAAAGAACACTCTGGCGTGAATAAGGATAACCAGCACTTGTTGTAAAGCCATCAATAATCCACATGATTTTTCCATCAACTAGAGCTGGGTATGGATCTCCATCAAGGGTCAACCAAGGAGCAACCTTTGCAACACGGTCACGAGGATTACGTTCAAAGAGAATTTTTGAATCCTTATTAATGAGATTTGAAAGAAGAATTCTCTGCTCCTGGTACTTCAAAGCGAAGATAACTTTGTTGATTAATGAACCAACTGGAACCCCACCAGAACCTGTGTAGGTGTAGTTACGCTGTCCGTTAGGTGAAGTGTCATCTGGATAATCAAACTCAACTGGCGTATCGGTCTTTACGCCTCCAATGATTGAGTAATTTGGAACGTTCTCGCCAAAGTAGACACGAGGTTCAAATTTTCCTAACGCTCCGGTAGGAGGTAGGTTGCCGACTGCAAACTTTGGCTTACCATCTATATCTCGCTCATTTCCATATGCTGCAACTAGACCAAAACCATGTGTGTACACAAGGTGATCGTTAATCCAGTTACGTGATGGGTTTCCTTCAATATTCAACTCGCGAACGGCAATAACAACATCGCGCTTTACACCATCTACTGTGTAGCGATCGATATCCAGTGACTCCGGGAAGCTGTAGTACGGACGAATCTGCTGAAGTTGTCTAAAGGTCGCAGATAAAACATTTGGATCCATGAGGCGAATATTGGCAATGGTTGCCGCATCATCTGCAAGCTGTCCAGTATTTGTCGCAACCGTTGCTTGGTAATCACTAATCGCAACATTATCCAAGCCATATGCGCTGCGAGTTGCATCGATATTTCGCTGAATGAATGGTGCTTCCTTAGAAGACTCACTTGGCTTAACTTGGAACTGTTGGATAGCACCTGGGTAAATTCCTGCAATCAAAACTGAAGAAACTACAAGGAGTGCAGTTCCCGCAGCTGGCAGTACCCATGAACGACGAATGATATTTGCGAAAAATAGCAGCGCACACACAACGGCAATTGCGGCCAGAATCGCTTTAGCAGGAAGAGTGGCATTGACATCGGTATATGTAAGACCAGTAATCAACTTACTTTCTTTAAGAGCTAATTGATAACGATCAAACCAATAAGCAACTGCCTTCATTAAGACGACGCCACCAAGTAGAACTGAGAGCTGAACGCGTGCAGCAACAGTTGTGCGATCTTCTTGAACCTGTAGGCGGATTCCACCGTAAAGATAATGAACAACGGCTGCGGCAATGATAGAGAGAATTAATGTAGAAATCGCCCAAGCAATCATCGTCTGATAAAACGGCAACTTAAAGGCAAAGAATGAGATATCCATGTTGAACTGTGGATCTTTCACACCAAAACTAGTTGAGTTCTTAAACAACAGCCATGATTCCCACATAGCTGATCCTGATGTACCAGCAAAGTAGAAAAGTCCCACAGCAAGTGCAAGAACAACCCAGCGCTTAATTGGTTCAATTTGTGCACGATAGCGCTCGAGATTATCTGCCTCGATGCTGAGTGGAACATAAAGCGGACGTCGCTTATAGGCGATAATGATGTTGAGTAAAATGATTGATGAAGTAAGCAATCCGGCGATTACGAAAAGAAAAATCTTGGTCGTTAGGACTGTTGTCCATACTGAAGTGAAATCTACTGATTTAAACCATAACCAATCAGCATAGAAACCACTCAGTGAGAGCAGAACTCCTGAAAGAACAACCAAAATTACGATTGTTAGTGTGAGGGGACTGCGACGGCCTTTGAAATTGAACTGCGGGATTGAATTACTTGTCATGGCCATACGCTAGCGCAAGAGGGCGCAAGCTTCATTCTCACCCTTTATAGGGCGGCCATAGCCTCGGCCAGGGTGGCAACTATCACTACTTTAATTCCAGCCGGAACACCTTCGATCTCTGCGCTATTGCCAGCAGGGGCTAAAAAGAGAGTGGCGCCGGCCTTATGGGCAGCCAAGATTTTCAAGTTTATTCCGCCAATAGGACCAACTCTTCCATCGGTTGAGATCGTGCCCGTTCCTGCGATGTGGCGGCCTTTCAATATGTCCTTTTCAGTCAGTAATTCAATAACACCAATGGCAAAAATCATTCCGCCACTAGGTCCACCAGTTTTCTTGACATCAAATGCAATATTTTTTATCTGCAAATCATTTGCAGCCACGCCATACTCAGGATGTAATCGTAAGAAGGAAAGTGCAGCGGTTTTTGCAGTGTCCTGCGAGTTGGTCATGTCAGCTTTAGCTTTCTTATCTTCACTCTTTTGCGTGGTGCCAGGTGGATAGATTGCAGCGCGTGGATAAACAGTCTCATCAGCCCTGATCCACGAATAAACAATCTCCGGTCCAATGATCCAAGAGTTTGGATTTGTCACTCTTATTGACATTAAATCAATACGACCATTTGCAGGATATGACTTTTGATCTTTAATAGTAATTAACTTGTCAAAAATATTTTGTGCTTGCCCTGGTAAGATAATGACATAAGGCAACGGGGCAATAAGTGCTAGCGCAGCAAAGAGAGCGAGAATAACTCTTGCTACTCGTGGAAGCGGTGAAAAGCGCACGGTCTAAAAGGGGAGTTCTACTTAGGATTTCTTCAGAAAAGGATTATCGTCAAGAGAATCACTAGCCGGATCTGGCTTAATCAACTGAGTGTGGTTGTTGCCGGTCGCAGCGCTTGGAGTTACTTGGGATTGTGCTGAAACATCGCGGGCCTGTGAATCGCGTAGTGAATCTTGAAAACGCTGAAACTGGCCAACAGAGCGCTGTGTTTCTTGCTGGAACTTTCCTTGAAATTTAGTGACCCATAAAACATAGAGAAGGGCCCCGCTTAAACCTAAAGCCGGGACAACCCACCAAATGAGTGCAAGGAAGGCGCTGGACATAGGGTCAGCCTACCGCCAGAAGACGCGTCGCGCTAAAGATGGGTTTTTGCCAATGTGTTCACAAATAACTTGTTGGGTTTGGGGAAGAAATCAGATGGCTATCTGGTTACAGCACTGGGAGGATTTACTCATGTCGCCATTTGGTTTTACACCTGATAGTTCAGATGAGCCTGAAAAAAATAAGGATGGCGAATCTGTTGATTTCGCAGCCATGATGGCGCAGATGCAACAACAGATCCAACAACAGTTCTCCGCACTTGGCATGAGCGCCCCAGGATTTTCTGCGACAACTGAAGCGCTGCCAAAAAACATTGTTCGAGATACAGCAAAGAAGTTCGTCACTGCAAAGGGCTCAGCCCCAATCGGTGCAAATGATGTGGCAAAGATCGAAGAGGCTTTTGCAATTGCAGAGCTGTGGCTCAATGAGGCAACTTTCTTTTCTCAATCAACGGCTACCGGAAACCCTGCGATGGCCAGAACAGATTGGGTCGACACAACATTAAATGGCTGGCATGTATCTGTTGAACCGCTAGCCACGGGCTTAGCCGCTGCCATTTCAGAGCTACTCAACAATGCCAATGGAGAAGCGGGGCAAAGTGAGGCTGAAAACGCCATGCAGATCCCTGTTGGGATGATTGCAACGCTGCTGCGCTCCTTTATTGGCTCTTTAATTGCAACACAGCTGGGCCAAGCCACTGGCGGATTAGCTGGTTCAGTAACTGGCACACATGATGTGGGACTTCCTTTAGTAGAGCCTGTTTACCCATCCCTAGTTCCACAAAACATTGATGAGTGGGGTCAGGACCTTAATATTCCGATGGATGAAGTTCGAATCTTTCATGCACTTCGCGAAAGCGCAGTTGCACGATTATTTGCCCACAACCCTTGGTTGATTTCTTATATTCGCACTGCGATTTCAGATTATGGAAAAGGTATTCGCATAGATATCGATGCTATTCAGCGTCAAGCCCAAGAAGTCTTCGATAACGCCTCACAAGAAGGTAAAGAGTTTGATCCAACGAATCCTGCGAGTTTTAATATCGCTCTCAATGAAGGAATCTTCACACCAGAGGAAACTCCAGCTCAACGCGCAGCGCTAACAAAGTTAGAAACAGTTCTGGCACTCATTGATGGCTGGAGTGAAGAAGTTGTCTCACTTGCAGCAGGGGATCGACTACCTAATCTTGTTGCCTTACAAGAAACTTTGCGCCGCCGTAGAGCAACATCTGCTCCGGCTCAACAGTTATTTGCAACGATGTTTGGTTTGCAGGTCTCACCCAAGCTTGCACGTGAGGCGACAACGTTTTGGAAAGCAGTTCGTGAGGTGAAAGATCTTGAAGGTAGAGATCGAATTTGGAGTGGAATCCTGCCAACATCTGAAGATCTATTCACGCCCCAGAATTACTTGGCCAGTATTGAAATTCCTGATGATTTATCGGGCCTATAAAAGCCACAGATAGAAAAGCGAACTCCCCGGCCGCTCATTCTGTATCAGCCTTCCCCTTGCTGATATAGAACAGTTATCCGAGGAGTTCGTAGTCGTAACGTAAACATATTTGGCCCGAGAATCAACTGAGAACGCCTTTGACACAACCTGTTTTTCTCGTGTAATGGAGATTTATTTTTCACATCAACTGTAAAAATCCCTCAACACATGGTTGAGGTTTCCATGCCACATCTGGGTTGGGAGATACCGTTGCATCTATGGATGCCCCAGCTTTTGAAGATCTAGGAAGTGAGAACACACTTCCAGGAATCAACGAAGGCGAGATCATTGTTATTCGATCCACTCGGCGCAAGAAAAACATCTCTGCTTATCGCCAGGGGGGCCGGATTGTGGTCTCGATTCCAGCCAGAATGAGTAAAGCCGATGAACGGGCGATGGTTCCAGAGATGGTGGCCAAGATTCGGGCCCAAGAAGCGGCTATAACGATGAGCGAAGAGGCATTAGCCCTACGGATAGACGAACTTTTGAGCCAACTAGCCCCAGAAATCTCCCTGCGCCCAGCATCGGTGGCCTGGCGAGGCATGCGCGAGCGCTGGGGTTCATGCACTGGCGTGGATCGCACAATCCGAATCTCTGATCGACTCAAAGGCGCCCCTGACTACGCCCTGGACTATGTCCTCTTTCACGAAGCTATCCATCTTGAGTATTTCGACCATGGGCCAGAGTTCAAAGAGCTTTTGGCCAGGTTTCCCAGGGCCGAGATCGCCAGCGCCTATCTAGATGGCTATGAAGCAGCTGAAACTGCGCTCGCAGCCCCAGAAGCGCTCAAAAAACTCCTGGCTAGGGGTGAAAAAACTCCTCAATAAACGCGCCTACTTTCCCTTGATTGAGCGTGTCGAGGGGTATCGTCTCACTTAACAGAACGCTCGCCCCGCACGGGGAGCAACCCCTTCGGGATTGCAAGCGTCGAACGGAGGACAAGAAAATGACAGTTGAGACATACAAAGGTGACGCTTACTGCGTTAAGTGCAAAGAGAAGCGTGATTTCGAGGGAACTGTAAAGGTCTCTGAGTCTGGTCGTCGCATGGCACAGGGCATCTGTCCAGTGTGTGGCACCAAGGTCAATCGCATTCTTGGCAAAGCCCAGTAATTAAATTTCGCTCACACGATGTGAGCGTCTAGCGTTAAAAGAAACCCTCATGTTCCTATAGGAATGTGGGGGTTTCTTCGTATCTTCACAGAATTTCAATCAGTGATGACACATCTCACAGAGTAATAAATAAGCATGGTGCTCCACAGGTTGTGAGTGGATGAAAGCGCAGGCCCTTGGCCATAGCAACTCTTGCACCATGACCACAACATCTACTACAGCCCCTATATTTCCCCGTTTAAAAAACGGCATCTTTATCAGTACACAAACCTCAACTCAGGAAAACTCCATCACGATGGCAACTTCATCACATGGTGTTGCCATTAACCATTCATCGGCCAGATCAATTATCGAGCAGTTCACTGGAATCTTGAGCTGTGATGAAATCTCTCAAAAACTGGGAATTCCGATAACAACCATTGAATCCATCATTGATGAACTACTAGCTGCAAACTTTCTTGACACGCAACGAAAAACAATCAAACTCAATAATAGATTTCAATCTGCGATCCAATCCCGAGCAACTCACACACAAGATCAAAGCAATGATGCTGCCTATAGCCAACTGCAAAAACGTTTAGCTCCTGAGTTAAGTCAAGCCACATGGATTCAAGGAGTTCGAGATGGTGGTGTGGATGTCATGACTGCGCGACAAAACTTTGGTATTGAAATTATTGGCAACTCACGTACTGCAACTTTGCTCTTTTCAATTCTCTTAGCAAGTGGTGTGACAAATACTCGGATTTCTCTATCTGCCTCTTATAAACATCCAACGGTGGTCGATAGTGATTTAGGCTCAGGATCACTGAGAACTACTGACTTAGGTCTTAACTACAAAAAGAGAATTGAAGAACTTGCACGGGAATGGTCACTCTTTCCTGTGGCATCAAGTTTTGCACTTGCCCAGCGCGGTGCACCAAAACCTGTTGTTCCAGAGAAGAATTTACGAATAATCTGCGGCAGCTTTGATTCACAGTATGTAGAGCATCTTTTACGCGATGGGCAAGACCATTTCTTTGTTGGTAGAGCACCTGGTCATGTTGCAACTGTTGGACCCTTTGTTCAACCAGGTAGCACTCCATGTCGGCGCTGCCTTTCACTTATCGAAGCTGATCGAGTAGGTGTTGCTGAACTCTCTATTCCACTTGGAACTAGTGATGAGCTACCTATTGCAGTTGCCCACCAAGTTGCCGCGTTAGCAGCTCATGCAGCGCTGAAATTTATAGACACAGGCAAAAGTGAG